>DQVD01000146.1 GCA_015661935.1 Desulfocapsa sulfexigens
TACAGATAAAATTCGTATCCGCCTCAAGGCGTATGATCATAAACTTCTTGATCTGTCCACCCATGAGATTGTTGAGACTGCGCGTCGTACTGGAGCTGCTGTTGCAGGTCCAATTCCACTGCCAACCTCGATCAACAAATTCTGTGTCCTTCGGTCACCGCATGTTGATAAAAAATCCCGTGAGCAGTTTGAGATGAGAACCCATCGCCGTCTTATCGACATCCTTGAGCCTACTCAACAGACCATTGATATGTTGATGAAGCTTGAGTTGTCTGCCGGTGTCGATGTAGAGATTAAACTGCCATAGCGATTATATAATTTATCGCTTAATTTGAAGATGTATAGGTAAGATTATGCCGAAGACAATGGGTTTATTAGGAAAAAAAATTGGTATGACCCGAGTATATAATGAAATGGGAACAGTAATTCCCGTAACTGTTATAGAAGCGGGACCCTGCAAGGTTCTCCAGGTCAAATCAGTAAGCAAAGAAGGCTACAATGCAATTCAGGTTGGCTTTGCTGAAAAAAGAGCAAATAGAATTACAAAACCTTTAGCAGGTCATTTTAGTAAAGCTGATGCTGATGGATATTACAATGTTCGTGAATTTAGAATTCAGAATCCTGAGGACTTCCAGGTTGGACAGGACATCAATCTTGGTGAAATGTTCAAGGTAGGAGATATTATTGATGTTCAAGGTATTTCCAAAGGAAAAGGCTTTCAGGGAGTTATGAAACGTCATGGCTTCCATGGCGGTCCATCAGGACATGGATCCAAACATCATCGTCGCCCGGGATCAATTGGCTGTAGTGCTTGGCCTGGAAGAGTTGTTAAAGGTAAGAAATTACCGGGACGTATGGGAACTGATACAGTACTGAAAAAAAATATACTTGTTGTTGATGTTCGTGATGATGAAAACATTATCCTTGTTAAAGGATCGGTGCCAGGAGCCAAACAAGGTCTTCTGAAGCTTTACAGTAAGTAATCAGCCAAGTGATTCGGTTCAAGGAGTAAACAATGTCTACCGTAGATATAGTAAATACCAGCAATGAAAAAGTCGGCGAAATAGAGCTGAATGCTGATGTATTCGATTTGACAGTCAAAGAGCATATACTCCACGACGTCGTTCGTATGCAGCGCGCCGCAAAGCGTGCAGGAAATGCCTGTACTAAAACGAGAGTTGAGGTTCGTGGTGGTGGTGCCAAGCCTTGGCGTCAGAAGGGAACAGGACGTGCGCGTGCTGGAACCAGAAATTCTCCGATATGGAGAGGTGGCGGTGTAACTTTTGGTCCAAAACCACGTGACTATAGTTTTAAGTTAAACCGTAAGGTCAAGAAACAGGCCCTTGCCATGGCCATGAGTGCTAGGTTGCAGGAAGGAAATCTCGTTGTAGTTGACGAATTCACAATGGAAGCGATAAAAACAAGAGATTTCGTTGGAATAATGAAAGGGTTTGATTTTGAAAACTGCCTTATTATTACTGAATCTAACAACGACAATTTAAAGAAATCAGCTAGAAATGTGAATGGATTTAAAATAATGACCGTTGATGGACTGAATGTATATGATGTTTTGCTGCACAAGAAATTGATGCTGGTAAAACCAGCTATCGAGAATCTTGAGAAGAGGTTGACTCCATGAAAAGTGATCATAGAATCCTAAGGGGACCATGTCTCACTGAGAAAGCTAATATTCAGCTTGAAGTTGCTGGTAAGGTTGTATTCAAGGTAGATCCAAATGCGAACAAGATTGAAATTAAAAAAGCAGTCGAGAAAATGTTTGATGTTAAAGTCAAAAATGTTCGTACTACTAATATGCATGGTAAAGAAAAACGCGTAGGACGCTACTCTGGCATGACCAATGACTGGAAAAAAGCATACGTGACTTTGTCTGAAGGTGAGATAAATTTTGCTGACCAGCTGTAGGTTGCAATCCTGTTAAATTTCTTAGATAAGCGAATGAGTACAGCTATCAATCCAACATAGCTTTGATGGAGCGATTAGATAATTATGACAATTAAGACATATAAACCAACATCACCCGGTAAGCGGCACCATGTGTCGATCCAAAATGCAGAACTGTCAAAGCAAGCGCCTGAAAAGAGTCTGCTAACCAGTCTATCTAAAACCGGTGGACGTAACAATTACGGAAGAATAACCTCACGTCACATAGGTGGCGGGCATAAACGTAAGTATCGTATTATTGACTTTAAACGCAATAAAACTGATATTGCAGCCAAGGTTGTTTCCATAGAGTATGATCCAAATAGATCAGCAAATATTGCTCTATTGACCTATCTTGATGGTCAGAAAACCTATATATTGGCACCTTCGGGAATTTCTGTGGGTGATCACGTTATTGCAGGAGATACCGTTGATATTAAACCTGGTAACTGCTTGCCTATGATGAATATCCCACTTGGTACAGTTATTCATAATATTGAAATGAAAATTGGAAAGGGTGGACAGCTTGTTAGAAGTGCGGGGGCTTCCGCACAACTTATGGCAAAAGAAGGTACTTACGTATTGGTAAGGTTACCATCTGGTGAAGTTCGTAAATTTCACAGACTTTGTCGTGCCTGTATTGGCAAAGTGGGGAATCATGAGCACGAAAGCCAGAAACTTGGTAAAGCGGGTCGTACTCGATGGATGGGTAAACGTCCTCATGTACGTGGCGTTGCCATGAACCCTGTTGATCACCCAATGGGTGGTGGTGAGGGGAAAAGTTCCGGTGGGCGTCACCCATGTACTCCATGGGGATACCCAACTAAGGGTTACAAGACCAGAAAGAATACCGCATCTGACAAATATATTGTTAAGAAGCGACGTTAATTAGAGGATAAGACTATGGCTCGTTCAGTTAAAAAAGGACCTTTTATCGACGATCATCTACAGAGAAAGGTTGATTCTGCAATTGAAAGCGGATCACGTAAGGTCATCAAAACATGGTCCAGGCGATCTGATATCTCTCCAGAGATGGTAGGCTTGACCTTTGCAGTACACAATGGCAAAAAATTTATTCCAGTCTTCGTTTCAGAGAATATGGTCGGTCATAAGCTTGGTGAGTTTTCACTCACCAGGACCTTTTATGGTCATGCCTCTGACAGAAAGACTCGATCATAATGAAAGCTTACAGATAAGAATCATCAGGAGTAAATATTATGGAAGCTCGCGCCGTAGGGAGACGTATAAGGATCTCTCCTCAGAAAGCCAGACTCGTTGCTGATGTGGTTCGTGGGATGGGTGTAGATAAAGCAATCACCACTCTCAGATTCATGCCAAAGAAAGGTGCTTCAATTTTACGTAAAGTCATAGAATCTGCAGTCGCAAATGCTACTCAGGATGACCAGATCGATGTTGATAACCTATATGTTAAAACTGTTTTTATTGATGGAGGCCCTTCTTTTAAAAGAATTCGGCCCCGTGCAATGGGACGTGCTACAAGTATTATTAAACGTACAAGTCATATTACAGTAGTGCTTGATGAAAATTAGTTCTTTACTTTATCGGCTATAATGGGTATGACTCACAATTTTTTTAAGTTATTTTACACAGATTAAGCGTATTGCTGGAGGATTATTTTGGGGCAAAAAGTTAACCCGCTTGGGTTCAGACTTGGTATAACTCGGACATGGGATTCAATTTGGTATGCCAATAAGGACTACTCAAAGAATCTTATTGAAGATCAGAAAATCAGAAAGTTTCTTAAGAAACGTCTTCAACACGCCGCTCTTTCAAAAATTATCCTTGAGCGTACTGGAGAGAAGGTTCGTGTTAAACTCTTTACCGCTCGTCCTGGTATCATTATAGGAAAGAAAGGGTCTGAAATTGAACTTCTCAAAAAGGATCTTGAGAAACTCATTTACCGTAAGGTTGTCATTGATATTCAGGAAGTTCGTCGACCTGAAGCAGATGCACAATTGGTTGCAGAAAATATTGCTCAACAGCTTATCCGAAGGATTGCTTTTCGACGTGCAATGAAAAAGTCTGTAAACTCAGCTCTTAGATTCGGTGTGAAAGGAATTAAGATTTCCTGCTCAGGTCGTCTCGGTGGAGCAGAAATGTCACGCTGTGAATGGGTTCGAGAGGGGCGTGTTCCACTGCATACTCTTCGTGCAGATGTGGATTATGCTCTTGCAGAAGCAAAGACTACTTACGGTATTATTGGTATCAAAGTATGGATTTTCAAAGGTGAAGTTCTCAGTAAAAAAGATGCTCCAGCAGAGGTTTAGCTAGAACATTTCTCGCGGGAATCCAGAATTAATATTGGAGTTTAAGAATGTTAAGTCCTAAAAAGGTCAAACATAGAAAGGTTTTTACAGGAAAGAATCGGGGCAAGGCATATCGCGGCTCCGCTATTTCCTTTGGTGAATACGCGCTTAAAGCAGTAGAGAGTGGAAAGCTGACTGCTCAACAGATTGAAGCTGCCCGTATTGCCATAAACAGAAAAATTAAACGTGGTGGACAAGTCTGGATTCGAGTCTTCCCGGACAAACCAGTTACTAAAAAACCTGCTGAAACTCGGATGGGTAA
>DQVD01000275.1 GCA_015661935.1 Desulfocapsa sulfexigens
CTTTGTTAGAGGAAGCCGACTGCTCATCTACTTCTTCATTTTGCTGCTGATCGCTGTCTGCAGGTGACTCATGCTGTCCTTTCTCCGGCGTCTGACCGGCCTCCTGCTGCTTGCTCTGATTCTGGTTGTCCACAGAATTTTCTTCCGCCTGGTCATCACCATCTCCGCTGTTTTGCGGAGGTTCGGGCAGAGGAGGTGGCTGGCCCTCCCGCTGCCTGTGCAGCAGAACCATGGGAGCTACCTGGTGGACATGGGCCATTGTCACTTCGTTTTCTCCCGCAAGAGCTGCAGTTGTTATGGCGGCCTGTTCCAGAACCAGGTCAGCCCGGTGTCCGGCTACATTTTTTGCCAGACAAAGTTCACTGATAAAGGTGCGTATGGCGGGGGACAGGCGCATCGTGGGGAGTTGCTTCCGGGCTGTTTTTATCCGCAACCGTACTTGTTCACTTCTGTCTGCAAATCTTTGGCAAAATGAAGCGGGATTGCGGTCAAATTCATCACGCCTTTTAAGCAGTTCAACCCTTTGTTCGAGATCTTCGCAGCCCTGTACTTCGATGCAGAGCCCGAAACGGTCAAGAAACTGGGGGCGCAGCTCTCCTTCTTCAGGATTCATGGTGCCGATAAGCGTAAAATTTGCCGCATGCCTGATACTGATGCCTTCCCGTTCCACAACACTCCACCCCGATGCCGCAGTATCAAGAATAAGATCAACTAAATGATCATCAAGGAGATTTACTTCGTCGATATAGATGATGCCCCGATGGGCCTCGGCCATCAGGCCCGGTAGAAAAGCGGTTTTGCCGCTCTTGACGGCTGCGGAAAAATCAATTCCACCGGCCAGTCGGTCTTCACTGACATTAAGAGGCAGGTTGACAAGCCTCACCTTGCGCAACTCTGTAACTGGTTGTTGTCGACTGCGACAATCAGCACACCACTGTCCGGGGTTTTCGGGATCACAGGAAAATACGCAGCCGGAAATCACCTCGATATCGGGAAGCAGTTCGGCAAGGCCCCGCACACCAGTGGATTTGGCAGTGCCTTTCTCACCGCAAATCAACAACCCGCCGATAGCTGGATTCACGCAAGTGAGCAGCGAAGCTAGCTGCAACTCTTCAAGACCGACCAGGGCGGCAAAGGGGTAAAGGCTGAACCCTGATTGTTTCCGGGGTTTCATATTGATCATTCGATCCGCTCCTCAATATCGCCTTCGATATCAAGGTAAGCTTCCCGCAGCTCATCTTCCATTTCGCTGCCTGCCTGCCACATTTCCCTGGCAATAGCTTCCAGCAGTTTCTCAATGATATTCTGCCGGGCATAGGGGTTGACATCCTTCATCCAGTCCCGCATTTCCCTGTCCCGAACATATTTTTCCGCCACTGCTTCATACATCCAGTCGTCAATGACTTCAGCCGTGGCATCCCAGCCCAGCACCACATCCATCATATGAGAAATATCACCCGCTCCCTTGTAGCCATGACGCTTCATCCCTTTCAGCCATTTGGGATTGACAAGTCTTGACCTGAGAACATGTTTTGCCTCTTCCTGTGTGGTTCGCATCTTGACCCGTTTTGGGTCAGAGCTGTCGCCCATGATAGCCAGGGGCAGGTTCCCCCGTACTGTCTTGACCGCTACTATGAGGCCACCATAGTAGTTGTAGTAATCGGTACAGGACATCATGTCGTATTCCCGGGAGTCTTCATTCTTGACCGTGATATCCATGCGGCCGAGCAGACGCTGGAAGTTTTCCGGTTTCCGTTTGCCGTAACTGCCACGGCCATAGGCGTGAGCAGAATAACGGATGTAATTGTTGCCAAGGTCTTCCTGGTTTTTCCAGTTTTTGGATTCGATCAGTTCACTGACACCTGCGCCATAGGTACCGGGTGGGCAGGAAAAGACTCTGAATGTTGCTTCCCGCCTGGCCTTTTCCTCGCTCATACCCTGTTTTTTATACTCTTCAACGTCGGCCAGAACATTGCGTCTCAGGATATTGCTCTCCGGTGGCTCATTGAGCGCCGCAACCATGGCCACTGCCTCATCAAGCTGTTCCATGAGATTGGGAAATGCGTCCCGGAAAAAACCGCTGACCCTGGGAACCACATCAAGGCGGGGGCGGTTGAGTTTTTCAGCCGGGATCACCTCAAGGCCGGAAACATTGCCACTGCCCTTCTGCCAGACCGGTTTTAAGCCCATGAGATAGTAAATTTCGGCAATATCGTCTCCCCGGGTGCGCATGGTGGCACCACCGTAAACGATAATACCGACGGAGTCAGGGTAGTTACCTGTTTCTGTCAGGTAACGGGTAATAAGTGCATCTCCCAATCGTTTTCCCACCTCCCAGGCTGCAGGTGAGGGGATCTTTTTTGGATCAACTGAATAAAAGTTTCGTCCGGTGGGTAGAATATCCGCCTGGCCCCGGGTGGGAGCACCGGAAGGACCGGGTCTGACAAACCCGCCACGCAAGCTGGTCATGGTCGCGTCAATTTCCTCACTGCACAGCATGATGTTCGGGACAAGGGTATCTGCAATATAGATTAGCACCTCACTGATTTGCAGGTTGTCGGTCAGGGTATGGACAAGACCGGGATCAAAGTCGGTGTCCGCCAGTCTTCGTATAAGGGCCAGAGCCCGGCTATGTGCTTTGGCAATGATTTCAGCTCCGGTGCAACCCTGAAATCGTTCCTCCCGCCGACCCCGGGAGGCAAGCAGCTCATCAAGAGTGAATCCCATCTCCTCCAGAACAGCCTCGCGCAGGGAAGGGACACTGCCATTGGCGAGCCGAGTGAGCTGGACAAGAAATTCCTGCAGCCGTTCCTCTTCCGGAGCCAGTCCAAGGGTATGCAGGCCGTCAGCTATCATGGTGTCGGAGAGTTCATGGAGATATTCGTGCAACTTGTCGAGGAAACTGTTGAAATCGGCCATAGCCGTTTCCTGATCAATATCGAGATCCCGGTGGAGATTGGCTGTTTCCGCCGCCTCCCAGATCATGGGTCGCAGAACCTCTACTTTGCCAGGGTCTTCACCTGCGGCCATGGCGTAGTCGGTCAGCAACTGCTCAAGCTCTGCCATATCCTCGTACAGATCGGCGTTGGTCGAGGCGGGCGTAAGGTGATCGATGATACAGGCGTAACTGCGCCTTTTGGCCTGGGTGCCCTCGCTGGGATCGTTGATGATGTATGGGTAAATATTGGGCAGTTCCATGATGGCAAGATCAGGGTAACAGCTTTGCGAAAGCCCCAGCGCTTTGCCGGGAAGCCACTCCAGGCTGCCGTGCTTGCCAACATGGATTACTGCATCCGCCTTAAAGATATCACGAATCCAGCGATATTGGGCCAGATAATGGTGGGGGGTGGAGAGGTAGAGGTCATGATAGACCTTGTCGATATTTTCAAAGTATCCGCGTGGTGGTTGAATGGTGAGAAAGACATTACCGTTGACAAGACCTGCAAAAAGGAGTTTCCCCGCATGGACGAAAAGATCACCGGGAGGTTGGCCCCAGTCGTTGATCATTTTGCAGGCGATGCTCTCCGGCAGTTCGTTATGCCAGTTCAGGTAGTGTTCCGGGCCAGCCTGGGCGGAGGCTCTCTCTGCCATCATATCCGGGGGGAGCCAGCGCCGATCTGTTGTCATCTTAGCGAGCAGTTCCCCGGCCAGTTCATCACCGGACTCATACGACTGCTCGATCCGGTATCCTTCCTGTGTCATGCGGTCGAGCAGCATTTTAACCGAGGAAAAGCTGTCCAGTCCGGCGGCGCAGCCAATGCGATCGTTACGTGGTGGGTAATGGTGAAAGATTATGGCCACCTTGCGCTCACTGTTGGTGATACGGCGCAACCTGGCCCAGTTGAGCGACAGTCGTACCATCTTGTCCACTCGCTCCGGCAGGGGTTGATTGGTGGCGATCAATCCACCGGTGAGGGAACACAGCTCGTCCTGCTCCCTGGTAGCAACCGGCACGGTTATTATATTGCCATCAAACTCAGGCTGGGCAGCGGAAAAACTAACATCAGCGCTGGACATCCCCTGAACCGAATCCTGCCACTCCTGCCGGGATCGCATGGACAACATGGCCTGGATGCAAACAACACCGAGACGAGACAGTAAACCCTCGTACTCGTCTCCGGCCATGGCCAGACTGAACATAAGGGGATTGATCAGGACATCGATTCGGGAATTCCCACTCTTATCCATGAAAAAATGGTCCACGATATAATCCGCTCCCATATTACCCCGGTCCGCGTCTTTATAGCGCAGATGAAAAACAGCAATGACATTTGCACCCTGGGCTTCAATGGCCCGGATGATGGCATCGATGAAACTGAGGTTGTTGTTGATCCAGTAGGTCTGGTAAAACCAGAGGCCAACGGTGAGTTTTTCAGGATTAATCCGCTTGTTGAGATATTCGTCAAGCTCTGGTATCCCCTCATGGTCCGGATGGTAGATGCCCTCATTGGCTGGTTTTACCGGCTCCGGATACTTAGCAAGGCCTCCTCCCTGTGCCAGCCCGGCAAGACAGGTGAAGAGATGGTGATAATTGCGGGAACCGCCATGGTTCAAGTAGCTGTGAATCATGTCCCAGGTCCGGGTGCCGAAGAATGAGCTATGCTCCCGGGCTGCCTGTAGGGAATCCTCGTCTCCGCTGCTGGGCTGGATATGCAGATGGGGCCGTTCGGCGGGATTAGCCGCGCCCATGGCTGTAATCAGCAGATCAAAAGCCGGAAAGGAAGGTTGCCCGCCGTGGAGAATAATGATGACTACATCAGCAGCCATGGCCTGGTCAATAAAACGGCGTCTTTGTTTCTCGTCAAAGAGCTGAGATTGGGTTCTGGCAATGACCTTGACCTTGCCGCCGTCAGCACGGTAATCGGCAAGTCCCTTACTTAATGAGGGGAGTTCCATGCCGCC
>DQVD01000171.1 GCA_015661935.1 Desulfocapsa sulfexigens
ATTTTTGTTAACCAGGCATTACACTCATCCTGCTCAGAAAAAATATACACCGCGTTTTCATCCATGCCATTTTCAATGGCAGCACTTGCAGTAAAAGATGAAAATTCGCCAATAACTCCTAAAAAATCAATGCCGACAACCGCTGCATGGGCGCCGATTTCTTTATGCAGGGCTTCACTCTCTACGCCAAGCTCAAGCATATCGCCAAGAACTGCAAACCGTTTTCCGGTTCCAAGCTCACTTAAAGTAGTAAGGCCTGCCTTCATGGACTCTGGATTAGCATTATAGGTGTCATTGATAATACGACTACCACCGGGACCATCGAGCACTTCCATACGACGATCGGTTGGCACAAAAGCAGACAAGCCCCTGGCAATGACAGCTATATCGACACCGGCGGCATGAGCAATCGCTGCCGCCGCCAGTCCATTTAAAACATTATGGAGTCCCGGTACTTGAAGATGAACAGGCGCTTGCCGGTCTTCCACGTTAAGGGTGAAAAACAAGTCTTCCGAATTCCCTTTTTTCCTGTCACTTGCATAAACATCAAGTGAACCGGAACTATCCTGTGTCAGGCCGAAAAAAAGCTTCTTCTGTTCATACTTTTGTGAAATATTCATGACTCTTAAGTCATCACTATTTATTACCAGAACAGTATCTTTGCCACAGGTCTGAAACAATTCCTCTTTTGCCTTTGCCACCCCTTCAATGGTGCCCAGCCCAAGGAGATGAGCACCATGTATATTTAAGATACAGGCGATATCAGGAGCTGCAATCTCAGTCAGCCTTTTAATCTCTCCGGGGCGGTTCATTCCCATCTCAAGAATTACAGCCTTATGTTTTGGAGATACCGGAAGAAGAGACAGAGGCAATCCAATCAAATTGTTAAAATTCCCTTCTGTTTTCAGCAGCCTTTTGGCCGGTGCATCAAGTTGTTCAGGCCACTGCTCCGAAAAAATCGCAGCACACATTTCCTTGACTGTGGTTTTTCCACTGCTGCCGGTTATGGCTGCGACTTGAGGAGTGGATATCTCTCTCATCCTTGCTCTTCGATAAGAAGCAAGATCTCCCAAAGCCTGTTCTGTATTATTGACCAGTATCACAGGAATAGTGAGTGGAATTTCCGGCAGCCTTTCAACAATCAGACAGCCGGCGCCAGCCTTTACAACCTGCTCCACAAAATCATGGCCGTCAAACCGCTCTCCGATAATTGCCACGAAAATATCGTTACTTTTTATTCTTCTGGAATCTATTCCAATAGAGTTAAATGATTTATGGGCATAATCCCCCCCTACGAGTTTGCCCTTCGTTGCGTTCATAAGCGACTCGACTCTCCAACTGCTGAGCGCCTCTGCCGCCTCAAGACTGTCATCAAAAAACCTGCGTCCTTTTGAGGTGAGCTGATAATTTTCATGCCCCTTACCTGCAATGAGGACGATATCATTATTCCCTGCTGCTGCAACACCATCAGCAATTGCCTGATGACGATCCGCAATCACAACAAAACCTTTCTCCTCAATCTCTTTTTCGCTCAGCCAAACCTGATTTCTTTGCAAAAGAGTTGTTCTGGTGATTCCTTCAACAATGGCAGAAAGGATAATCCCGGAATCCTCAGAGCGTGGATTGTCATCAGTAAGAATTGCGACATCACAATAGTTACCAGCTATTTCGCCCATAAGTTGCCGTTTACCACTGTCCCGATCTCCGCCACAACCAAATATACAGTATAAGTTTGTATGGGGCAGTGCCTTAACAGTTTTCAATACCTGCTCCAAAGCATCAGGAGTGTGAGCATAATCCACAAAGACAGTGGGACGAAACATCTGTTCCTGCGAACTTGCAGTTATTCGCTGCATACGCCCGGGTGCACCTGTTGCCCGACTCAAAGCTGTAGCAATATCAACCATTGGCACCTCTAACGCCATGGCCATGGCAAATATTGTCTGAATATTATCCACATTAAAAGCACCCACCAGAGGAGATATTATTTCACACTTCCCTTTTGGAGTTTGCAGGCTAATTATTGTTTTGCTCAATTCTCCGGTAATGCTCAGGGGATATATATCACTCTTATCAGGATGTCCGCAGGAAAAAACATTGATGCCTGCTTCAAGACAGATTGTTCGTAATCGATCACTCCACGTCGGATCCTCTCCCCCAAAGGTAATCACTGCAACCCCGGAAGCCTGTAAATGTTTGGTAAATAATCGCAGCTTTGCTGAAAAATAATCCTCCATATTCCCGTGGTAATCTAGATGATCCCGGGAAAGATTGGTAAATGCTGCAACATCAAACAGGAGATTACCAATACGATTTTGTTCAAGGCCGTGGGATGAAACTTCCATGATCACTGTATCCACGCCATTATCGGCCATTTCCCGCAAACTTTGCTGAAGAAGCAGGGGTTCCGGGGTGGTAAAGGAGGAAGGTATCTGTTTTAATTCTCCATGCAAATCACAATAGCGGTAATTAATGGTGCCAAGCACCCCCACCTGTTTGCCACTTTGTCGCAATACGTTTTCCAACAAATAACTGCTCGTGGTCTTTCCGTTTGTTCCAGTGATGGCAAGCAGTGTCAGATCATGGGCAGGATTTAAGAAAAGTGTTTCTGCTAGAATTCCATAGGCCTTTCGGGTATCACTTAGCTCAAGAATACAAATTTCACTCATTGCAGCATATTGAGACAGATCCAGCTGGCCTGTCTCAATCAGCAAGGCAGAACATGCGGCAGCCACTGCCTGCCCCACAAAATCATGTCCATTACTTTTACTTCCAACCAGGGC
>DQVD01000344.1 GCA_015661935.1 Desulfocapsa sulfexigens
AAGATATGGCAGTCATGCTTTACCCCAAAGGATTGTTTGCCCTGCTGGAACCACTGCTTCCAGATCTTGGCATCAAAGCCTTAGCCTTTGAAAGCCATTACACCTTGCATTCTGTGGCCGAAAAGATGCAGGCCCTGACAGAAAAACTCTCCATCAAGCTTACTCCGGTTAATGGCTTGGTGGAGAAAATGCGTATTATTAAGGATGAGTCAGAGATTGATAAACTACGACGCTCAGTGCATCTCAATGAGGATGTTTTTCAGGAAGTTTATGCAACACTTTCTCCGGGCCAAACAGAAATAGATATTGCACTTGCCATTGAAGCCACCATGCGTAAGAAAGGGGCCGAATCACCAGGTTTTGACACCATAACAGCCACAGGCAAGCGGAGTGCCCTGCCCCATGCTGTTCCCGGTCTTGTAAAAATACTAAAAAATCAGCCATTAATGATAGATATGGGATTAATCCTTGATGGCTACTGCTCCGATATGACCAGAACCTTTGTTCCTGGAAAAGCAGATGAAACATTTCTTACAATCCATCGCCTTGTTCGTAAAGCCCAACTTGCCGCTACCAAAAAAATCCGTGCCGGGGTCAGTGCTGCGGTGGTCGATAAAGTTGCAAGACAAATTATTGAAGATGGTGGCTATGGTAAATATTTCGGACATGCTCTTGGCCACGGCGTAGGCATTGCAGTTCATGAAGAGCCACGTCTTTCCTCACGCAACCGAAAACATCTGCAGGCTGGAATGATTGTCACCGTCGAACCTGGTATTTACCTGCCTGACTGGGGTGGGGTGCGTCTTGAGAACATGGTTGTTGTCCGTGAAGATGGCTGTGAAGTTCTCAATCAGGATAGCACCTGGCTTGATATCTAAGGAACGAGGACTAACCCTGTTCAGAAAAAAAAACAGTTCACTGGATAAGTGCCTTACAGAACAATTTCTTTGAAAAAAACAAGAAAGTGTTCTGTAAGGCACTATTATCTCTCGTGCCGGTGAAAACACCAGGATGGTTTTCACCGGAGCCCCACAGCAGATAGATACCCCGTATCTTGATTCTGCCTCCAATAGACTCTCCTGTGCAGTTGAAAAATTAAAAGGACATAGTATATATGGGTAGGTTGCTTTAAGTAAAAGTGAGAGAAGTCCTCTGTCAGCCATTGCTGCTGACTATCTATAAAAATTGGTTTACAGGCTAAAGGCTGAGGACTAAAGCAAATACTGCTTTACCTTTCCTTCAGCCTTCAGCCGTCACCCTAATCACCTGAAAAACCATGCGTAAATTCGTTATTGATGAACTATCCCCCATGGAGCGGGACAACATAGACTCCTACCTGAAACGTCATTTAAAAACGGGCCCCATGATCGGACTTTACTGGATTGTGTTACCCGATGAAATTTTATCCGATACCCAGAAAGACCACACAGGTTGCGCCCCTTTTTATTTTGGCGTAGAGGTAGAAAAAGACTCAGTCTGTTTTGAGCTGCTGGTTCGCAGCAATGCACATCTGCATTGTGACTGTATTGCCCATGCCACATCTAAGCAACGTCAGTATGTACTCGATTTTCTGGATACCATGCTTGATAAGGAACTGATCCGTTCCTGAAAAATTGCCATCCCCACACATAAACACTTTTTAACAATATATACGGAGAATCCATGAACACTTCGGTTGATTCCACACCTGCTTTTATTGAGGCAACATACAAAAAGATGGATGCAAATATTGCAACCGTCAAAGAACGACTCGGTCGCGCACTCACCTACGGTGAAAAAATCCTCTATGGCCATCTTGATAATGCAGCCGATGCGGAACTCGTTGCCGGCAGTTCATACATCAAGACCAGACCTGACCGTATTGCTCTCCAGGATGCCACAGCACAGATGGCTGTGCTCCAGTTTATGCTTGCTGACAAGGACGAAGCAGCAGTACCTGTAACGGTTCACTGCGATCATCTTATCCGCGCCCAAAAAGGTGCGATAAGCGATCTTAAGTTTGCGCTTACCGAAAACAAGGAAATCTATGATTTCCTTTCCTCGGCATCCCAGCGTTATGGTTTTGGCTGCTGGATGCCGGGAGCTGGCATTATCCATCAGGTACTTATTGAACAATATGGTTTCCCGGGACTTATGATGCTTGGAACTGACTCTCACACTCCGCACGCCGGAGGACTTGGAGCTTTTGCATCGGGTGTTGGCGGTGCTGACGCCGTGGATGTAATGGTTGGCCTCCCCTGGGAAGTGCTGCATCCAAAATTCATTGGCGTCCATCTTACGGGGGAACTACAAGGCTGGGCTGCACCAAAGGATGTTATCTTAAATCTTCTTGGCAAACTTGGTTGTTCCGGTGGAACCAACCGTGTCTTTGAATATTTTGGCTCGGGTGCTGACACTCTTTCCTGCACGGGAAAAGCCACCATCTGTAACATGGGTGCCGAATTTGGAGCCACAACCTCCACTTTTCCTTATGATGAGCGTATGGCCACGTTTATGAAGGCCTGTAATCGTGAAGATGCTGCCGCCATGGCAGATAAGTATGCGCATCTGTTACGTGCTGATGATGAAGTACTGAAAAATCCTGAAAACTATTTTGACCAGGTTATTGAACTTGATCTTTCCACTCTGGAACCACATCTGGTTGGGCCTCACTCACCGGATCGGGCTTCGACTGTTGCCAACATGGCCCAGTATGTAAAAGATGGCAAACATCCCGAAAATGTTACCTATGCACTTGTCGGATCATGTACCAACTCTTCCTATGAAGATATGGGCAGAATTGCAGCCATGGCCGAACAGATTGCCGACAAAGGAGTAAAACTCAAAATTCCCATGCTTCTTACTCCCGGATCCGAACAGGTTCGAGCCACAATTGAACGGGACGGGCAACTTGCCAAGCTGGAAGCCATTGGTGCCACACTGCTCGCAAACGCCTGCGGCCCCTGTATCGGACAATGGAATCGTGAAGGTATTGAAGAAGGCTTTCTCAACTCCATCGTCACCTCGTATAATCGAAACTTCCCAAAACGAAATGATGGCAATTCCGGAACCAGCGGTTTTATCTGCAGCCCCGAGACCTGTCTTGCCTATGCCATGACCGGCAGTTTCACTGTTAATCCTTTTACTGAAGAATTTAAAGCAGCAGACGGCTCCACATTTACTCTTAGCCCTCCTGGAAAAGTTGATGAAGTACCTGCCGGAAAGCTTATTCGCGACAAGACAGGATTTCTGGCTCCAATTGAGGACAATAGCAGTGTCACTGTTCAGGTTTCTCCAGACTCAGAACGACTGGCACTACTCACACCTTTTGATTCATGGGATGGAAAAGATTACAAAGGCTTGCGACTGTTGCTGAAAGCCAGGGGAAAATGTACCACGGATCATATTTCTCCTGCTGGCCCATGGCTGCGATTCAGGGGCCATCTTGACAACATCTCAGGCAATATGTTTAGTGGTGCGGTGAATGCATTTACCGGAGAGCCCGGCAATGCAAAAAATCAACTTACCGGTGAATCACAGGAATATAACCAGATTGCCAGAGCCTATACGGCAGCAGGTGAAAACTGGGTGGTTGTAGGAGATACCAACTACGGGGAAGGATCCTCACGGGAACATGCTGCCATGTGCCCGCGCCATATGGGTGGAAGAGCTGTTATCACCAGATCTTTTGCACGAATCCATGAAACAAATTTGAAGAAGCAGGGAATTCTGCCACTCACTTTTGCAGATGCTGCTGATTATGAGCTTGTTCAGGAAGGAGATACTGTAAACCTTGTGGGAGTTGCTGCCATAGAACCCGGTTCAACCATCACAGCACAATTCAATCATGTCGATGGAACAACTTCGGAGATCACCTTGAATCACTCCTTAAATCAGGAGCAGATTGACTGGTTTAAGGCCGGGTCAGCCTTAAACTTCCTGAGAGGATAAGGCTTTAAGGAACAGTAAGCGTTCACCAGCACCTCATTTTCGTCCATTTGCGCCTGCTCACATATAACTGCATATACTACGCAGTCGCAAACGAACGGAAATGAGGCACCGGAAAATTGCCCTATAATGCATTAAATAAACTGAACAAATTAATGTCTTTTTTCCCGTCTGCTGCGTTGCTCGTTGGTCACCTAACCCGTTATGTTCCCGCCTCGCACCTTGCGATACAAAAAAAGCCGGTGGAATAACACCACCGACTTTTTTTATTTCAAGGAACTACAACTTCGTCAGATCAA
>DQVD01000104.1 GCA_015661935.1 Desulfocapsa sulfexigens
CCTTTTCGTCCGTCTTCGTCGTTGTAGCAATAGTTACATAACTCTGCTATGCGCTTATTGCCACAACGACGAAGACAAACGAAAATTCGGCGCATTATTTGGCTAATTGTTTCTTTCCATCTCCCTAAGATATGTTTAAAAGATATCGCTGAAGAAATAAAATCAAATTACTCGGATTTTAAAACGGCAAGGAAAGCTTTCTGTGGAATATCAACATTCCCCACTGTTTTCATACGTTTTTTACCGGCTTTCTGTTTTTCCAGAAGCTTTCGTTTTCGACTTATATCACCACCATAACACTTAGCTGTTACATCTTTACGCAGGGCAGAAATATTAGTTCGAGCTACAATAGTACCTCCAATGGCTGCCTGAATAGCAATTTTAAACATCTGCCTTGGGATTTCTTCTTTAAGGCGTTCACATGCGCGTAAACCACGTGCTCTTGCATTATTCCGATGGGCAAGCTGGGAGAGGGCATCTACTATTTCTCCATTTACAAGGATGTCAAGTTTTACCAGATCACTCTTACGATAGTCATACAATTCATAATCAAACGATCCATACCCTTGAGTGATTGATTTTAGTTTGTCGTAAAAATCATAAATTACTTCAGCGAGAGGAAGCTCACAGGTGAATTCAATTCTTCCAGGCATGGGGTAATGATAGTTTGTGTTTTCGCCTCGTCGTTCCATGCAGAGTGTCATCAGTCCTCCCATATATTTATCGGGGATAAGAATGGTCGCTTTGATATAAGGTTCTTCGACCCTGTCAATTTGCATGGGAT
The DNA here is from genome assembly GCA_015661935.1 of Desulfocapsa sulfexigens. Classification (GTDB taxonomy): domain Bacteria; phylum Desulfobacterota; class Desulfobulbia; order Desulfobulbales; family Desulfocapsaceae; genus Desulfocapsa; species Desulfocapsa sulfexigens_A. The sequence continues at coordinate 785 of DQVD01000104.1, forward strand.
CAGGGAAGTAAGCAGGATTGTCTACTTCAAGCACGGTTTTGTCTTTTAAATAAAAATTGTATTTAACAGATGGAACAGTGAGGATAAGTGAAATGTCAAATTCACGTTCAAGGCGTTCTTGAATGACCTCAAGGTGAAGTAATCCTAAAAATCCGCAACGAAAACCAAAACCAAGTGCAGCTGAAGTGTCTTTTTGAAATATGAGAGCTGCATCATTTAGTTGTAATTTTTCCAGTGCAGTTGCCAGGGCTTCATAGTCATCTGTGGCAATGGGATAGATTGAAGAGAAAACGACCTGTTGAACTGTCTTAAAACCTTCTAGAGCTACATCACATGGATTGTCCACAAGGGTTATGGTGTCACCGGGTCTTGTGTCACTCACGGTTTTTACACCAGCAAGAATATAGCCGACCTCTCCAGCGCTTAACAGTTTCACTGCTTCTCGTTTAACCCGGAATAAACCTACTTCCTCAACCCGGTATTCTGAGTTGTTAGACATGAATTTAATAGTATCTCCGGCTTTGACTGTTCCATTAATAATTTTTATGGAAATAATGGTTCCGCGGAATGGATCGTAATTAGCATCAAATATTAGTCCTTGCAGTGGTGCCTTACTATCACCCTCCGGGGGGGGGATATGTTTAACAATGGCTTCTAATATTTCTTCAACTCCAACACCAGTTTTTGCAGAACACTGTTGGATAAGTTCCCCGTCAAGTCCAAGGTCTTCTTCTATCTGCAAAGCTACGCTCTCAGGTTCTGCAGACGGTAAATCAATTTTGTTAATTACAGGAATAATTTCAAGATCGTTTTCCATGGCAAGATAGAGGTTCGCAAGTGTCTGCGCTTCAACGCCTTGTGCTGCATCGACGAGAAGTAAAGTTCCTTCACAGGAACTGAGCGCACGTGAAACCTCATAGCTGAAATCCACATGACCAGGGGTGTCAACGAGGTTTAGGATATACTCTTTGCCATCATTCGCAGTATAAGGCAGACAGATGGTTTGACTTTTGATGGTTATACCACGTTCTCGTTCAATATCCATATTGTCCAGTAACTGATTTTTAAAATCACGATTACTAACCTGTTGGCATGATTGAATCATTCTATCTGCGAGTGTGGATTTGCCATGGTCGATATGGGCAATGATTGAAAAATTTCGTATATTTTGCATATATGTGATGAATAAAAAAGATTCTAAGGACTCGGTGAAAAAAAAACCTGGATTTTTCACCAAGTCCTAAGGACTGACTCAAAAGTTGGACAAATTCATGCTTTTTAGCATAAAAGAATAAACAATAAAATAGAATTTTGACATCCTTTCTAATATGATACCATAAGTGGAGATCGAAGGCAGAATATTAAAGATCGCTTAACGTCTGCGATATTTGGTGAAAGTAGCAGAAATCAGACTTCACGGCTTTGATATAATGATTGCCTTTTCCTGTATCAGTTGTAATAATATGAAATTGTCTAATTGAAAATTTATTAAATAGATTCACTGTAATTAAGCATTCATGTGAATATGAGATAGAGGATATGACCTCAAAGAAAAAAACCACAAAGAAACCTGCAAAAAAAAAGAAGGTTACTAAAAATCTTACTAAAACTGGCCTTCATGAGCATCCTCTTGTTGCTCTATCTGATGATGCTAACCTGCCAACTGTTAGTAATCCTGCATTGCATAGATATTTGCAGGAGATCAGCCAGTATGAGCTGTTAAGTCGCGAAGAAACCGATGAACTTGCTATTCGTTTTCGTGAAGGTGATGATCAGGATGCTGCGTACAGATTGGTTTCAGCCAATCTTCGCCTTGTTGTCAAAGTTGCCATGGATTTTCAGAAATACTGGATGCAGAATTTTATGGATCTGATCCAGGAAGGAAATGTTGGTCTGGTTCAGGCAACCAGGAAATTTGACCCATACCGTGGTGTTAAATTTTCCTATTATGCGGCATACTGGATTCGGGCATATATTCTGAAGTTTATTATGGATAACTGGCGCCTGGTCAAGATTGGAACAACGCAGGCCCAACGGAAGCTGTTTTTTTCCCTTAATAAAGAAAAGAAATTGCTGGAAGCACAAGGGTTCAAACCTGAAGTGAAACTCCTGGCAGAGCGCTTAAGTGTTAAGGAAAGTGAAGTCATTGAAATGAGCCAGAGGATGGATAGCTGGGATGTATCCCTGGAAAGTCCTGTACGCTCCGACTCTGACGATGAACAAAAAAGTTTTCTTCCATCGAATGGCCCCCAAATAGAAGATATTGTGGCCGGCGAGGAAATGAAAGTCAATCTTGCTGGATTGTTAACCATTCTTAAAGAAAAGCTTAATGAAAAGGAAACAATGATCCTTGAGGAAAGGTTGCTGACGGACGAACCCCTTACTCTCCAGACAATTGCTGACCGTTTCGGCATCTCAAGAGAACGTGTGCGTCAAATTGAAGTAAATTTATTGAAAAAAATGAAAAAATATCTTGAAGCAGAAATGCCGGATATAGTCGACTTTTTTGATGGAAAGCGAATGGTGCAAAAAGTATGAGAATTCCATTATTGGATCTTGGTAGTCAATTAATCCCTTTACGTCAGGAAATAATTGATGCTGTTACTAAAGTGATTGATTCAACGACTTATATCCAGGGCCCTGAAGTAATTGGGCTCGAAAGTGAAGTAGCCGACTATTGTAATACTACTAGTGCCATTGGTGTCTCCAGTGGAACAGATGCGCTTCTTGTTGCGCTCATGGCTTTAAAAATTGGGCCAGGTGATAGAGTTCTCACCACATCCTATTCATTCTTTGCCACAATGGGTGTTATATTACGATGTGGTGCTAAGCCTGTTTTTGCTGATATCGACCCTGTCTCCTACAATATCGATCCAGTTGCAATGGCTGCTGTTCTTGAGAATGATACGGAAAAATCAATTAAAGCTATTATTCCCGTGCACCTGTACGGGCAATGTGCAGATATGACCGCTATCATGGCCCTGGCTAAACAATATGACATTCCGGTTATCGAAGATGCCGCACAGGCAATTGGGGCGGAATACCCTTCCGGATCTGGTAATTGGTTGCGAAGTGGTTCCATGGGAATCGCAGGTTGTTTTTCTTTCTTCCCAAGCAAAAATCTTGGCGGAATAGGTGATGGTGGTATGGTTGTCAGTAATGATTCCACGTTTGGCGAACTGGTTAGAATGCTTCGCAATCATGGTGCAGAACCAAAATATTATCATGCTGAAATAGGCGGAAATTTCCGATTGGATCCAATCCAGGCTACAGTATTACGAATCAAGCTGAAACACTTGGAGGATTGGCATGCCGCAAGAAGAGAAAATGCTATTACATACAACGCGTTGTTTGCCGAAACCTCTTTGATTGAGGAACAAAAACTACAGCTTCCAGTGGCTGTTTATAAGGAACAGGCTGAACTCTCAGGTAAGTCGAGGAATTATCATATTTATAATCAGTATATTCTTGCAGTTGAAAACCGGGATGGATTGATCAAATGGCTTTCTTCCAGAGATATAGGATGTGAAATTTACTATCCTCTCTGTCTCCATGAACAGGAATGCCTTGCTCGGCTTATAAGCAAGCCTGTTTTGCCACATGCAGAGAAGGCTGCTCGTAGCACTCTCGCATTACCTGTCTATCCAGAATTGACATTGGACATGCAGAGATACGTAGTGGATCAAATTGTTGCTTTCTATCAGTCTTAACCATGCAGAGCCTGTAAGGACTAAAACGACTTGTACTTAAAGTCTTGACTGTATGATGCCAAATAAATTCTATTTCTTTTCCTATTCACTAAAAGTTGCTTTTTTGTGTTTTTTTTTGATTTTACCAAATTCACTATTCGCAACCCAAAAAAATAATCCCGTTATTCCCCAGACAAGTCATGAAGTTGTTCTTAAAAACATCAAAGAACAACCACACTGGATGAAACTTTGGCAAAAAGCAAGATCCGCGGTTAAAGATGGTGACAAGCAAAACGCAATCCTCATATATCAGAAACTTTTCATCGAAAAACCACTGATTGAGGAGGCCCTTAGAGAGTATGTTGTAGTTCTGATGGATCTTGAGCAGTGGCATGAGGCAGGAAAAGTAAGCAAAGAACTGCTTGAAATCGATTCAACTTCCCTTGAGTACCAACTCTATGGTGGTCGCATAGCTCTTGTTCAAAAACGATATGAAAGAGCGGCAAGATACTTAGGTCAGGTATATAGTTTGTCTCCTGCCGGTCCTTTCTCCCTTGAAGCGTTAAATGGTCAAATTGTAGCTTTGCAAAACATGGGTCGCAAAGAGATGGCCTATCCTTTGATGGAGCAACTGTACCTCCTTATTCCACACGAAGAAGCTTTTCTCAGACAACTGGCAAGATTGAGTAAGAATCTTGGTCATGATGCAAAGGCCTTACTTTACTACAAAACCCTCCTCACAGAGTTTGAAGGTACTGACAGTGATTACCTGGATAGTGAGCCGCTCTTTTATTCTGATGGTGATATGGAAATGTCACTAAAGTGTTGGTTAGGGTACCTTAAATTTCATTCCTTTTATATTCCTTTTCATGAAAAACTCTCTAAATACTATCTTGAAAATGATCTTGAGCATAAGGCATTGGAACATTTCCTTATTCGTATTGCCCATGGAGAAGATAGCCCTGCTGTTTTTTTACAGACAGGAAAACTCTACCTTTACGTGGAGGGGAGGCCTGATAAGGCCCTGTATTATTACGAAGAATATCGAAAAAGGAGTCCGCATAACAAGCAGGTTGTCGCAGAAATTAAACGCATCCAGGCTATCCTTGCCAATGATCTTCTGACTATTGTGGAGAATGAAGGTGCATGGAATCTATGGAGAGATCTTGCGAAGGTAATTCCAGATCGTCTGGCAGTATATTATTCCATGGCAGAACAGCTTGAAGAGTTAGGAAAAAAAGATGAATTACTGGAAGTACTGCAAATTATCAAAATTCACAATCCGTCTGACCAGAAGGTTCTTTTCAAGCTGGCCCGGCTTTACTTTTATCTTGATGATGTCACTGCTTCTCTGAATACCCTGAATTCTTTAAATCTTCAGGAGAAGCAGAGAAAGGAGTACTATTTTATTCGTGGTGAAATAGCGGAAAAGAGCGGTAATTATACGGAGGCATTGGATTTTTATAAACAGTACCTTTTGCAAATGCCTGAAGATTATTCTCTTGTGGTGAAATGTCTAAAGCTCTCCGGAGATATTGGCCTTGTAACTAAGCTAAACTATTTCTATGGACTTCTTCCGCTGAAATCAGAACAGAATGCAATCTACAAACAAGGTAATTTATTATACGGTGAAGCCTTAATTTTAAATAAGCTGTATTCCCAGGCAAGAAATTTCTATCAGGAATTTCGGAAAAAAACTGACTTAAATTTTAAGGAACGTTCAATTATTGATGGGCAATTGATTACGATCCTGTTGTATGAAGAAAAGTATTTTGAAACAGAACAAAAATTAAGAGTTTTATTAATAGGGGAAACTATCCCTCTGCA
>DQVD01000204.1 GCA_015661935.1 Desulfocapsa sulfexigens
ATGTTACTTTAAATCCTGATGCCGGTGAACGGTTACAAAAAATAAAAGGGTTGATATATAATGGGAAAAATAGGAAGAAATGAACAATGCCCCTGCGGTAGTGGAAAAAAGTTCAAACATTGTTGTCTGCCAATAGAACAGGCGGGAATGGTTCAAAAAAATCCTGAAGCCGCATTGAAAATTTCATTGATAAATGAGCTTGAAGCCATTGTTCAGGTTGCAGTCGAGAAGAGGCAACAGATTAAAGAACTAGGTGTGTTTATTCTTTTGGCGACAGTCGAAGGGGATGCCTGGTTACTCGAAATAACCGATTCCGATGCAGTGCAGCTGGCTCGTGCCGGTGAGGCGCTCGAAATCCCCATCGATGAAAAATCGGAAACCATCGAGATTAACTGGAGTCACAGCTACGATCTCAGCAACAAAGAGTTTGAGCTCACTGCTTATAGTGATAAATCAAAGACTGTGATGCCGGATTATCCAGCTAAAGAGATCAACGCTGCTATCAAGCGGATCAAAAAGAAATTTCCAAGTGAGATTTTGAACCAGGTTCATGTGGCTCCTGAAGACCATAAGTAAGCTACATTCTATCGTGAAATTTGTAATACGAATAGCCCCCATGTGTGTTGTCATGGGGATCATTTTTTTTCTTTCCCATCAAAGTGGCGACAGTCTCGATCTTCCTTCTTTTTCTGGAGCAGATAAACTTGCTCACATGATAGCCTATGGGGTGCTGGCTTTTTCAGTTCTCTGGTTTTTTTGGGAAAAGGGATTGGAGAACCTTGGTCGCACTATAATCCTGACAGTCCTGTTTTGTTTGTTATATGGAATAGGTGATGAATACCATCAATCCTTTATTGTTTTACGTTCAGTGAGTATTTTGGATGTGCTTGCAGATACGGTTGGTGCTTTTTGTTGCAGCTTGCTCTGGTTGATGAGTCCGGCGCTGCAACAAAAAATGATTGCTTGTCAGAGAAATCTGTTGAACTATCTGCAATTCAAGTAAGCGCGTCCTTTACCATCTGTGCTGCAATCCCCATGTCCATTGTATCCCCATATTCTTTCTTCAGGCTTCCCATAACCTTGCCCATGAGTTTTGGGTTTTTCTCAGGCAATTCTGCAATGAGTGCGTCAACAATGGTTTTGGTTTCTTCTTCACTTTTTGTTTCCGGGATGAAAACCTGTAATATTTCCACAGTATTGCCCACATCAATTCCAGCGTCAATGGACTGATGAGCCATTTTGAGCTCTCTTTTGGCAGCAGCCAATAGATCTTTTTCGTTGGCTTCCCGGTTTCCATCGGATTTGGCCAGTTTCTGGGTGGCATCAAGGAGCATGGCCAGGATTGTGGATTTCTCAGGATCTGTTTTCTTGGCCAGCATCATGGTTTTTCGTAATTCTTTTATATTCATTTTTTCTTTTTATCCTTGTAAGAGCCTTGCCATATCTTTAGCAAAATACGTTAAAATTATATCAGCACCAGCACGTTTGATGGAAAGCAGAGTCTCAGCCATAATCTTATCACCGTCAATCCAGCCTCTTTCTGCAGCAGCTTTGATCATGGCATATTCACCACTCACATGATACGCCGCAATGGGAAGATCAAATTCATCTTTTAAGCGACTGATGATATCAAGATAGGCAAGGGCCGGTTTCACCATGAGAATATCCGCACCTTCATCCACATCGAGTGTGGCTTCACGCAGTGCTTCTCTTGCATTTGCAGGATCCATCTGGTAGCTCCTGCGATCCCCAAACTGTGGTGCACAATCTGCGGCATCCCGGAACGGTCCGTAAAAGGCTGAAGCATATTTCACGGCGTAGGACATGATGGGGATCATATCAAAGTTGTGTTCATCAAGACTTGCCCGAATTTCAGAAACTCTTCCATCCATCATATCAGAGGGGGCAACCATGTCTGCCCCGGCCTGGGCATGGGACAGGGCAGTTTTTGCAAGGATCTCCAGTGTTGAGTCGTTATCTACTGTGTCCCCGATTAAACAGCCGCAATGTCCATGATCCGTATACTCACAGAGACAGACATCTGTGATGATATTGAGCTCAGGAGCCTTGTTTTTAAGCTCTCTGATTCCACGCTGAATGATACCATCTTTGTCATGGGCGCCACTTCCCATGGCATCTTTCTTTTCTGGGAGGCCAAAGAGGATCATGGAATTTACACCAAGACTCATACATTCCTGGGCTTCTTTCTTTAGCTGATCAACGCTCAGTCTGAAAACACCCGGCATGGAGGAAATTTCTTCGCGTTTGTTTTTTCCAGGGGTTATAAAAACCGGATATACAAATTGTGCAGGGGAAAGTTGTGTTTCACGAATCAAAGCTCGCATGGATTCATTTTTACGAAGACGACGTGGACGATATTCCGGGAAGACCATTTTCTTGCTCCTAACTCGATATTTCGAGTGACTTTAGTTTTTTATGTAGATGGCTTCTTTCCATCCCCACCTGTTCAGCAGTTTGGGAGATATTACCATTGTTCTCATTTAGTTTTTGTGTAAGGTATTCTTTTTCAAAATATTTTTTTGCATCTTTAAAGGAGGCTGCCTCATACGGACGCATGGCTTCAGGGTGCTGAGAAGGAGTGGGTGCACCTGTACCAGGGCTTAGAAAAAGAGTAACATCTTCTTCGCTTATTATGTCAGATGGGCACATGATAGCCATCCGCTCAACAAAATTTCTTAGTTCCCTGACATTTCCCGGCCAGGAATGACGTTTCATAAGACGCAAGGCATTGTTGGAAAACTTTTTGTTGCCAAGGCCTCGGCTTACAAGTCTTTTCATAAGATCTCTAACAAGCAGTTCAATATCATCCAGGCGTTCGCATAGACGAGGGACAGTAATGGGAACAACATTGAGCCGCCAGAAAAGATCAGCACGAAAGTTTCCCTTTTCAATTTCTTCTTCAAGATTTTTGTTCGTTGCGGCAAGCACCCGGACATTTACCGATATCGTTTTATGTCCTCCAACACGTTCAAATTTCTGTTCTTGAAGAATGCGCAAAATTTTGGCCTGAGTTTTCAGGCTCATATCACCAATTTCATCAAGAAAAAGTATACCGCCATCAGCCTGATCAAATTTACCGCGTTTTGAACTATGTGCTCCGGTAAATGACCCTTTTTCGTGTCCAAAGAGTTCTGACTCGATAAGTTCTTCCGGGATTGCAGCACAGTTTACCGCAATCATGGGGTGATCGGTCACTAGAGAATGACGGTGAATAGCTTGTGCCACCAGTTCTTTACCCGTTCCATGATCACCACGGATTAAGACCCAGGCATCGGTGGGTGCAACTCGTTCTATTTGTGCCTTCAAGTCCTTGATAACTTCAGACTCTCCAATGATTTTTGTAACCTTGCTGGTTCTATCCCGCAGAATTTTATTTTCTTTTTCCAGCTGTGCAAAGCGAAGTCCATTGGTGATGGCAAGGATAATTTTGTCATAGGAGAGGGGTTTCTCAACGAAATCAAAAGCTCCTTTGCGAGTGGCCTGGACAGCCGTTTCGATGGTACCATGGCCTGAAATCATGATCACAGGAAGTGAGTAGATTTCCTTGATTTTCTCAAGTGCTGTGAGGCCATCCATGTTGTCACCCAGCCAGATATCAAGCAGGATTAGATCAACAGTTTCTTCCTCAAGAATTGTAAGTCCAACTTCTGCTGACTCGGCACAAAGTGGAGAGAAACCTTCATCTTCAAGGATCCCTGAAAGGGTTTCCCGAATGGATGCTTCGTCATCTATGATAAGAATTTGTTTAGTCATAAAGAGACGTTTTTTTACTCATTTGTTCTTCGAATACTCTTTTTATTCAGTAAGGGCAGTTCTATGGTAAAAATAGAGCCATGCGGAATATTGTCATGTACCCTGATATAGCCGTTATGATCTGAGATAATCGTGGAAACAATGGCCAGGCCTAGGCCGGTACCAGTCTTCTTGGTTGAGAAATAGGGCTCAAAGAGTTTTAATTTCTCCTCTTTTGAGATACCTGGCCCTGAATCACAAACCTGTATAAAGAGGTTTTCCTCTTCTTTATCCGGTTTCAGAATGATGTCAACTATACCGCCGTCGGGTAAAACTGCAACTGCATTGTCGAAGAGATTTATAAAACAACGTTTCATCTGCTCGATATCAAAAGTAAAGATAGGAATCTCATTTTGAGCGTCAATCCTGACCCTGAAGGTGATTTCAGGGTGTGCCTGTTTGTAGAGGAAAAGGGTTTCGTTTATCATTGCAGTGATATCGGCAGGTGCTTTGTTGATCTTGGGCATTCTTGCAAATTGTGAGAATTCACTGACAAGGAGTTTTAGTTCATCCACCTGTTTGATAATGGTATTAGTGCACTGATCAAAGATGGAATTTTCTTCCTCCAGTATCTCTGGATATCGTCTGCGCAGGCGTTGGGCAGAAAGTTGGATGGGAGTAAGGGGGTTTTTGATTTCATGGGCAATACGGCGGGCAACTTCTCGCCATGCGGCCATACGCTGCATGTTTTCAAGCTCTGTGAGGTTGGCAAAGACGAGAACAAAACCCAAGGGTTCCCCAGCTTCGTTTTCAAGGCGGGAAAATGTGATCAGCAGTGAAAAGTTTTTCCGCAACACAGAAAGCTTGAGGTGCTGGCGGACTGATTGTTTACCGGTGATAGCAAGTTCCCGGATAAACTCGTCGATGATGGCAGCATGTTTTGGGGGAAGTACTTCGACAAAATTGCGTCCCAGAAAGTGCTCCTTTCCGATATTAAGGAGTTTTTCCGCAAAACGATTGATGGTTGTTATGTTGCCTGTCTCATCGAGCGCGATAACACCAGCTTCCACATTCTGCAGAATAATCTCTGTATAGCGCCTTCTGTCATAGGATTCTCTCGAACTCAACTGAAGGGCATGATGGGCCTCCGCCAGTTTAGCGTTACTCGAATTGAGTTTTGAGGTCATGGTGTTAAAAGAGTCCACAAGCAGTCCTATTTCATCATCGGATTGCTTTTCCAGTACAAAGTCCAGCTCTCCCTCTGCAACACGTCTGGTTGCCATTGCGATTTCATCCAGTGGGCCTGTAATACTTCTCGCAATATATAGACCAAACCAGATGGCTGAAAAGATGATGAGCAGGGTCACAATGAGTAAAATAATGAGTAGCCAGAACTTAAATGGCTTTTTAAGGTATTTTAATTTCTGGTAATCTTCAATTCCTTTGGAGATAAGATCTAGTTGATCCATCTGTTCTTTTTTGATAAGGAGCGTTGTTACCAGATACGTCTCTTCAGAGGGGGCCCAGCTGAGTTGGATGGAATTGACACGGCGTACTAGGTCACCAACTGTTGATTTCTGGATAAGGATCTCCCGGTTCTTGCTTTCTTGGATAGTATTGAAAGTCGCAATCGGTATCTCCGGCAGTTTTTGACTGGCTAAAAAGGGGGAGGATGCGGAAAAATACCTGTTTCTCTGGTCGGTGATAAGGGTAAAACTCAGTGCATTTATAGTATTGTAGCTTGCAAGAATGTTGGTCAGATTTTCTTCAAGTGTATCGGAACCTGGCCCTATAATACTGGGGGTGATAATGGTTTGTTCAACGGTTTCTCCTATAATATCAACTTCTTCTTTTGTTTCCTGAAGGTATGATTTTGCCAGATCCATGGAATTCTGCAGGGAAATCTCGATATTGGAATTAAACCAGTAGTCCATGCTGGTTGAAACAAACTGCAGTGAGATAAAAAAGAGGAGAATGGTGGGGATTAGTGAGAGCGAGATAAAAGAGATGACCAGTTTACTCTTTAATTTTGAACCCACTATATTTTGTCTGGACTCGAAAAAAAGTTCTGCCAGATTGCGAAGAATCAGGAAGAGCATAAGAAGCACAAGAATAACATTGAGGTTGATGATCCCAAAAACAAGGATATCACTTGACATGGGCAGAGTAATGTCAGCGTTTAAGAGAGAACTCTCCAACCATACAAAAAGTGGAATGAGACAGAGGCAAATAAGGATAACCCGCCTTATAAGACGTTTTTTCTGTCGCCGCTGTTGTTTGGTGAGTCTTGCTTTACCCGGTTTCTGATACGGGGGTAGCGGTGTTATGTCAGGGGGGGCTTTGTCCATGAATGAGTAAAAGTATATGTTATATTTGTATTAGGAACG
>DQVD01000078.1 GCA_015661935.1 Desulfocapsa sulfexigens
AACCCCGGACCTCATGACTGCCAGTCATGCGCTCTCCCAGCTGAGCTATAGCCCCCTATATTTCAATATATAAAATTATGTCGTAATTCTTTACCAATCTTTTTTTGACGTGTCAATCATTTTCAATGAATTCTTTACTGGGAATTGCCCATATTTCTTGAAAACAGCAAAGAGTTTTGGTAGACTTCAAAGCTTAGTATGTTAATGGTATTGAGAGCTTTTGCTCGTCACTGTTTCCATGTCGTGTTTGTCAACTTTTGTGCGCCGGAATCTCCGGTTCTTTTGTTTATATAATCTTTTTAAAACACCTAAAGAGTTTTGCTATAAAAGGAAAAATATATGTTTTCACCATTTAATTTTTTATTTGGCTGGTTGTCCAATGACCTGGCAATTGACCTTGGCACCGCCAACACTGTACTCTATGTTAAGGGTAAAGGAATTGTCCTGCGGGAACCTTCTGTAGTCGCTGTTCGCCAGGATGCCAGGGGCTATAAAGTTCTTGCTGTCGGGCAGGAAGCAAAGCTTATGCTTGGTAAAACTCCCGGTACAATTCAGGCTATTCGTCCCATCAAAGATGGAGTTATTGCTGATTTTGAAGTGACCGAAGCCATGCTTCGTTTTTTTATCAATAAAGTTCATAATCGACGTACTTTGGTACATCCTCGTATTATGATTTCTGTTCCTTCAGGGATTACTCAAGTTGAGAAGCGAGCTGTGAAGGAATCTGCTGAGTCTGCTGGTGCCAGGGAAGTATATCTGATCGAAGAGCCAATGGCTGCAGCGATTGGTGCCGGTCTCCCCATCACTGAACCGACGGCCAATATGATTATTGATATTGGCGGCGGTACAACGGAAGTTGCTGTGATTTCACTTGCCGGTATTGTGTATGCCAAATCTGTTCGGGTAGCAGGAGATAAAATGGATGAAGCCATCCTGCAATATATCAAACGAAAGCATAATCTGGCCATTGGTGAGCGTACTGCGGAGCTTATAAAAACCACCATTGGCAATGTTATGCCTGAAGAACCGTTTGAAACCATGGATATCAAGGGCCGTGACCTTGTCTCCGGTGTACCTAAAACCTTGACAGTAACTGCCGATGAAATTCAATCCGCAATTCAGGAGCAGATTGATGCTATAATTGAGGCTGTGCGAGTGGCGCTTGAGGTGACACCTCCTGAGCTGTCCGCTGATATTGTGGATCAGGGTATCGTGCTTACTGGTGGTGGCGCGCTTCTGAAAAATCTTGATCAGTGCCTCAAGGAAGAAACAGGGATGCCAATTATTGTGGCAGATGATCCTTTGTCTTCAGTTGTGCTTGGTATTGGGCAGGCTCTTGATAATCTTGATATCCTGCGAGAAGTTACTATTGACTAAGGAAGGGTGTTGAAAAGTGTTTCAGGATTTCCAAGATTAAATTTTTTAACTGCATATTTTCCAACAGTTACAGATATTGGTCTGATTCAGACAAAAAATGGCAACAACCGAAAACTTGTTTAACGTATTGATGTTACAAACAAAGCTTGAAAATCGACAGTAACAGTAGGATTTGTATCGTAATTGTTGTTATTGGTCAGGAAAAGACCAGTCGTTTCAACGCCCTTTAAGGAACGTGCACGAAATAAACTGAACAAATTAATGCCCTTTTTTCCGTCTTCTGTGTTGCTCGTTGGTCACATAACCCTTTATGTTCCCGCCTCGCGCCTTGAATACGAAAAAAATGCCAATAAATTTTTCTTCAGTTTATTTCGTTCTCGTTCCTAAGGAATAAGTGTTCAGTCATGTCATATTTGTGGGTGCCAGTGTCCATGGAAGGGGAATTTTGTATGTTAGGTACATATGTCGTATGGATAAGAAGCTGGTAGAAAAAATATTGAGACTGAGGTGCTCTGGCGATTCATGGAAAGCCAGGGAAATACTGAGCGGTAGAATTGGTCAGCAGGAATACGACCCAGAGCTTTACAGGTTATACGGAGAAGTTTTATTAGAGCTTGGGGATACGTATGCAGCAGGAAAATTTTTATTTCTTGGTGGATCGGAACAATTAAAGCATAAGGAGGCAATTTCGATTTTCCTCAATAGGAACAAGAATCATGATGCCTATGGTTTTTTTGCTCTAATGCCAAAAAAGTTTGTTAAATCCGATCCAGCGCGTTATCCTGAGTCTGTAAGTAACTATATAAATGAAAGCGGGTTTAAAAAGAAAGACCTGTATAGAATACAATCGAGGTTTTCTGACGAAGCAGTAAGTCTAACTATCCATGAAGAAATATTTTTTTCATCTGCAGCAGGTTTAATGATTATTGCGATAATAATCGGTTTGTGGGTCATCATATCTACTGCGTACGGATGGATAGTCGAATAAGACCTAACAATCGCGTTAACTCGGACTTGGCCAAAGCGCCGCTCCCTATCGGTCGCTATGCTTTTGCCAGCCGGTTACGCGGGTCGTTGGACGGATTCTCGCGTTCAAGCCCATTCCCTTACGTATTGTCTGTCTTTCTGTTTGTTTGTAACTATTCGGAGTGGAGCTGGTTTGTGCTAAAACCCCTATATTTACGGTTGATTCGGTGATTAATGAGAGTGAAAGAGTGAGAAAGAAAAATACTGGCAGAAGGAAGAGGACCAGTTTCCGGTTTACCCGTCTCTTTCTTCTTCTATCGCTCTTTGTCGGTCTCCTTTTGCTCTTGTTAGGATCTGTAGCCGGTGGCAGATTTGGAATTTCGCATCAATTGACCTTGGAGGCTCTGGGGCCTATCCAGGGTATTTTTACCAAAATTTCTCTCAGCACCATTCGTTTCAAGAACCAGTATGTTAATCTCTGGAATTTGCAGGAAGAAAACGATCAGTTGCGCAAGGAACTTGATACCTACCATGCGATGCTTGATGAATATCGTTCGGCATATTCCAGGAACCGATTTCTTGAAACTGAGCTTGCCTTTAAACATCGGGAGAGTTTTCCATCTCTTATGGCAAGAGTGGTGGGTAAGGATCCGTCTTTCTGGTTTCAGACTTTGATTGTTGATCGTGGTGAGAATGATGGTGTTGTTACAGGGATGGTTGCGCGAAATTCCCGTGGAGTTGTGGGGCAGGTGGTGCAGGTATCTGATAATTATTCGAAAATATTGCTTGCTAACGCACCATCTAGTGCCATTGATGCCATTGTTCAGAAAAGCCGGGTACGTGGAATTCTAAAAGGTGCGGGAGAGCAGGGTTATATTCTTCAGTATGTTTTAAAGAACGGAGATGTTGAGGAAGGGGATCGCATTGTTACTGCAGGTATTGGAGGGGTTTTCCCGCCAGGAATCACCCTGGGAACTGTTTCCAAAGTGTATTCAAAGCGGCGCGGGATGTTTCTGGAAATTGAAGTAAAACCCGCAGTTGATTTTGCGCGTCTGGAATTTCTTCATATCAATCTTTCGGAGGAACAGTTGGAAATCGATAAGTTCAGTCGATCTGTTTCTTCTCCTGGAGAGTAGGTATGGTAACACTCTGTTTTCTTTTTCTCGGTTTTATTCTCATAGCGATTCAGACAACTGTATTTCATTATTTTCCTCATTGGCTCGGGCGTCCTGATCTGGCATTTATTTTATTGGTTTTTTCGGCTTACAAGTTTAGCTGGCTTCCCGGTCTGCTTCTTGCCTTCCTCCTTGGCTGGCTTATGGATGTGAGTTCGGGGGTTTTTCCGGGTACCTATCCTTTGCTTGGTTTGCTTATTTTTTCAATTGTGAAATTTCTCAGTCAAAACAGTCCTGTAAAGGAAACTGCTTTTCAGATCCCGCTGGTCGGAGTGAGCTATTTTATTGTGCAGTGCATCTTTTATCTCTTTTTCTCTTTAACACAACCAGACACTCTTCCACCCTGGTCCTGGGCGCGGGTGGTACAGGAGACTCTTATTCTTCTTGTGGCCTCCATTCCATGTTTTATTTTTTTTAGCTGGGTGCATGAAAAAATTATGATGCGACGCAAGGCCTCAAAAAGTTTGAGACGAAGCGGCGGAAATCGGTTTCGGTGAGTTTGAATAAATGAAGTGGTCAGGATATAAAGATCTTACAGAGATAACCGAGCATAACGATGCTGAACTTGATTCGTTAAAAAGACGAATATTTTTTGCAGGCCTTGTTATTCTCTTTTTTGCAGCCATTATTGTCGGACGGCTATGGTTTCTTCAGATCCATAAAGGTGATGAATACAGAAATCGGGCAGAGAATAATCGGGTACGAATGCGTGAGGTTGCAGCACCGCGCGGAAGTATTAAAGATAAAATGGGCAGGGAGATGGTGACTAACCGACCATCTTTCAATGTGGTTCTTGTTCGTGAAGATTCAAGCAATGTTGACGAATTGCTGAAAAAGTTAGCTACTGCACTTGATCTTGATATTTCAGATCTTTGGGAGCGATTAAGAGATGCCAGTAATAAGCCCAAACATATCCCGGTCAGGCTGATGGAAGATGTTGACTGGGAAACCCTTGCATACGTTGAAAATCATAATCAGGAGTTCCCTGGAATTCGCATTGAGACCATTCCTTCCCGTGTGTATCATTATGGTAACCTTGCAGCACATGTCATCGGATATCTGGGTGAGATTAGTAAAAAGGAACTTGCCGCAAGGGACACTGAGATCTATACCGGTGGTGATTTAATCGGAAAAATGGGTCTTGAACGTTTACGTGAAGCTGATCTGCGTGGAGAAAAAGGGAGTAGCTTTTCGGAAGTAAACGCCAGAGGTTTTGAACAGCAGATTTTAAAAAATGTTGAACCACTTCCTGGCAATGATATCCAGTTAACGCTTGATGCCGAGCTTCAGAAAGTAGCTGAAGATCTGATGACTGCCGGGGACAAAGCGGGTGCTGTTGTTGCCATGGAAGTAAAAACAGGCCGAATGCTTGTGCTTGCTTCTACTCCCGTACTTCCCATTGATCAGTTTGTAGGTGGTATTTCCCATAAAAACTGGGATGCTTTGCTCGATAATCCCAAAAACCCTCTCATCAACAAGGTGGTACAGGCCATGTATCCTCCGGGGTCCGTCTATAAGATGGTGACGGCCATGGCAGGGCTTGTCGCCGATGTAATTGATAAAGATACGGTTTTATATTGTCCGGGACATTTTTATTTTGGGAAAAGACGTTACCACTGCTGGAAACGCGGTGGGCATGGAGCAGTGAATTTGAAACGGGCAATTTCAGAATCCTGTGATGTCTATTTCTATCAGGTTGGTTTGCGGGTAGGGATTGACAGGCTTGCTGAAATGGCCCATAAATTTGGGCTTGGGCATAAATCCGGCATTGAAATGGAACATGAGAAAAGTGGCCTTATTCCCACAAAAGAGTGGAAGAAAAAGAAATATAAAAAGAAGTGGCAGGAGGGAGAGACCCTTTCCGTTGCAATCGGGCAGGGTTTTAATCTTGTAACGCCCATTCAGGTATGTTTGATGACGGCAACTATTGCCAATGGCGGGAAACAGTACCTCCCGCAACTTATAGAGAAAGTAACAGATCCTGACGGGAAGGTTCTCTCTCGGTTTGAACCGGTGGTGCTTGATGAGTTAAAGGGTGAAAAGAGATTCCTGCCGCTCATTCGAACGGGTATGGAAGAGGTTATTCAGGGGCGGCGCGGGACTGCCAGAAAAGTACGGATTAAAGGCTTGACCATTGGTGGTAAAACCGGCACAGCACAGGTTGTACGTTTGAAGCAATACAAACATTTAAAAGAAGAAGATATCCCTTATAAGTATCGTGATCATGCCTGGTTCACCTGTTATGCTCCGGCGGATGATCCCGAGATTGCTGTAACTGTTCTTGTCGAGCATGGTTTGCATGGCGGCTCCAGTGCAGGTCCTGTTGCCCGTGCAATACTGGAGAGTTATTTTGGTGAACGCTTGCAGCTGGCTGCAGAAGCAGAAGCAAAGACAAAAAAGGAAGAGTAGAGAAAGCAATGCTTCGTATAGATAGAAGATATTTTCATAATTTTGACTGGATTCTTCTGGCCCTGTTGGTGGGGATCAGTGGAATGGCACTGGCGAATCTTTATAGTGCCTCGTATCCACCTTCTCCCTGGGGAATACCACCGTATATTAAACAGTGCTATCTGTTTCTTTTGGGTTTATTGGGGATTTTGTTTATCCTTTGTTTTGACTATAAGGAGCTTCATTTCTGGAATTACCCCTTTTATATTTTTATTATTTTGTTACTTCTTTTTGTTCTTTTTGCAGGAAATACAGCCGGTGGAGCGCAGCGCTGGATTAACCTGGGACTTTTTAAATTGCAGCCCTCCGAACTTGCCAAGTTGTCACTGGTGGTGACTTTAGCCAGCTATTATTCCCGTAAAGAACAACCTGAGGGCTATGGTCTTAAGGGTATGGTTGGCCCTGTTCTTCTTACTGGCTTACCGTTTGTTTTGATTCTGAAGCAGCCGGATCTCGGCACGGCATTGATGCTTGGTATCATTTTTGTGTCGATGACTGTTTTTGCAAAAGTCCGCTGGCAGACCTATGTTTGCGGGATTGTATTTGGCAGTGCTGCTGGTGTGTTTGCCTGGTTTTATCTTTTAAAAGCGTATCAAAAACGTAGAATTGAAACACTTTTAAATCCTGGAAAAGATCCCATGGGACAAGGGTACCAAATTCTTCAATCCAAGATCGCTGTTGGTAGTGGAGGGGTAAGCGGTAAGGGCTTTCAGGAGGGGACGCAGGGACATCTGCATTTTTTACCTGAACGACATACCGATTTTGCCTTTGCAGTCTGGGGTGAAGAGTGGGGATTTGCAGGAAGCCTCTTTTTTCTCACTGCCTATTTGGGTATGCTTATTTGGGGATTATATGTTGCCATGACTGCCCGGGATCGCTTTGGCGTGTTTCTCTCTTTTGGTGTGGTAATGCTGATTTTCTGGCAGGCTGTGATTAATCTTCTTATGATACTCGGGCTTTTGCCGGTGGTTGGGATTCCATTGCCGTTGGTGAGTTATGGCGGATCTTCACTGCTTACTACATTGCTGGGACTGGGGATATTGATGAACGTCAGGATGCGCCGTTTTCAGATAGGACAAAACAAAGAAAAAATGAAATAATCCTGTCAGCTTTTCTGTTTACTTCGCAATAACTCTTCGTATGCTTCGGTGAGTTTAACAAAATCGTCATGGTCTCCGCCGGTATCCGGATGTATGGATTTTGCATTCTGTCTATACAGTCGTGTGATTTCCTTTTTGTCAGCTTTCCGTAAAGTCTCTTCAGATTCTCCAAAAAGAGTAGCAATCTCATCTTCGCTCACTTTATTTTTTCGTTCCGGCCAGCGAAATTGTCTATGCTGATCCTGAAACTCAGCAGCCTGCTCAAAGTCTCTGTTGCGGCGAGGGAAGCTCGAATCGAAAAAGAGAATAAGATAGCGGATAAGATAGTCTGGAAGCCCGGAGAATTCTGTGCGTTCCTGCCAGAAGTCCTTGTCATCATTTAACAGACAAAACTCTTTTATAAATGCGTCATCTATTTTTTCTGCGGGCAGGGCCTGTGGGAAGCGTCCTGCAAAATTTTCAGTGAAGTGCTTTTGCAGGTTCAGGGCTGCGTAGAGATATGATTTTAATTCAGTCTCCCGAAGACGTACCTCTTCCTTAAGAAAATATTGTTCCAGTTCATCCCGTGATCTATTCAGTAGTTTTGCTTCCAGGCGTGGCGGCATCTGAAAAATACGTCCCTGATCTGTTGAGCCGAACCTGAGAAAATGAAGCCTTCTTTTATCAAAGGAGTGGGGCGCATGACCATCAAAGGAGAGAAGTTTGCAGCCTTTTTTTAAGCGAGACTGACCTGCACCACGGGAAAAAAAGTGATCCATTTTTCTCTGCACAGTGGGGTCAACAAAAGGCCAGAGAATGTGTTCAAGCTCTGTTTCCATGTCACGTCCGCAGAGCTTTTCTATGCGATATACAAGATCTGTATCCAGATGAAAGCAGGTGTCATTAGGGTAATGGAGAAACTTTTCAGGTTCTGTGCCAAGGTCAACCAGTTTCGAAGTGCGAAAACATTGTTTTTCAATATCCCAGAAGGAGAGGCGAAGACTGTAATGTGTTGGGCGGATGAGGACAGTTCGGTGAAGGTAAATAGTGGGATCCGGCTGCCCGTGTTTTTTGAGATGTGTATTTCTCACTTGGCAAGGATCAATTCCTTCAGGCAGTTGATAAATGTTGGATTGCAGTTAAGTGACTCACTGGATGTAAGCTGCATTCCAAGATCTCGTGCCTGATCGCGGTAAAGCATATCAATCTCATAGAGGGTTTCCACGTGGTCGGAAACAAAACTGATTGGAACCATGAGAATATTTTTACATCCATCTTTTGCAAGGGTCTCAAGCATATCTGGTGTTGATGGAGAGAGCCATTCCACTGGGCCTGATCTGCTTTGAAAACAGAGTTTTCCAGAGCGTTTTGTTATTGCCTCCACCTGTTTTATCGTTTCTTTTATATGATCAACGTAAGGATCACCATCTTCAATAAAAGAGACTGGCAGACTATGGGCACTGTACACAACCTGAAGTTGATCCGATCCGAATGCAAGGGCTGCTTTTTCAATATTTGCCGAAAGAGTCTGAATGTAGCCTGGTTCTGTTGGCCATGATTCGATTATTTTAATAAGATCAAAATGATTATTTGACCTGGCGATGCCACGTTTTAGTTCCTGCACAGAAGATCCGGTGGTCGCACAGGAATAGTGGGGGTACAGAGTGAGGGCTATAATTTTACTGATCCCCTTGTCACCAAGTTTTTTCAGGGTTGTATCAGTGTCCGGATGCCAGTAGCGCATGGCGCTCACAACCGTATAGTTACCATGTTCCTTAAGAACTTCTTCAAGAGCTTTTCCCTGTTTAAGAGTGATTCTGGTAAGTGGTGATCCCCCGCCAATTAATTCGTAAGTCTTCATGCTCTTTGGAGTTCGTTTTTTTGAAATGTACCAGGCTAAGGGTTTTTGCATGAAAACAGGGCCAAGGCGAATGATCTCACGATCTGAAAAAAGATTATAGAGAAAAGGGCGGACATCATCTAATTTTTCTGGTCCGCCCATATTCAGAAGCACGACTCCGATCTGTTCTGTTGTCATAGTTGTTACCTGATTGATTGTTTCTCTATAGCATCACAAACCTGCAACTTATATATAACAGTTAGCATTGTTGTGGAAAAGGGAAATGATTGAGGATTGATTATGAAACATTACAGCTAATGAATCGTGGAAATTTTCTGAAACTTTGTTATATTACAGAGTTATCGATATGCCATGTAGACAGCAGGTGTGGAAACATCCTTTTCCGAAATAGCCTTTTTTTTGGCGTTGAGGAAATTTCAATTTAGAGTTGAATAATTCTTAACATATCTTGATTATCTGCATATAAATTATATAATCAATAGAGAAGGTATGATTTTGCTGTCCGGCCGGAAGCACCTGATTCAGTCTTTTTTTGTAGTGCCAGTGTCCGGAAGTCCTAAGTCGTGCCAGAGCGCGTGTCTGTGGAT
>DQVD01000082.1 GCA_015661935.1 Desulfocapsa sulfexigens
ACCGTGATTTTTTTGCGAGCAACTTCTTTGCAGAGGCTCCTTGTAAGGCCAATTTGTCCGGCTTTTGAGGCTCCATAATTAGTTTGACCGGCAAATCCAAGGGTTGCAACAGGGGATGTGATATTAATAATGCGCCCATATTTTTGCTTTAGCATGAGCATTACAGCATGTTGGCACATATTGAATGTTCCGGTAAGATTAATATCAATAACTCGTTGCCAGCTGCTTTGATCCATTAGAGCAAGGAGCTGGTCATTTCGAATTCCTGCGTTATTTACCAGGATATCAATGGTATCAAATTGTCCTTCGATCTGGTCGTAAAATTTTTTGACCTGAATTTCATCAGAGACATCACATTGATGGAGTTGTAACTTTCCGCTAAAATGTAAACATTCTGTCTGAAATGCACCAGCTGCCTCTCTGTTTCCACCATATATACCAATAACCGTTGCACCGTACTCAAGAAATGCAAGACTAATTGCCTTGCCGATACCTCGAGTGGCACCTGTTATAACAACTTTTTGTCCTGTGAAATCATGCATTGAATTAATCCCTGCTTCTCATGTATGCATCAACATCATTTGATACGATAACTCCGTAGTTAATTGCTCCAAGCCAGCCGGACATGATAATTCCTACCGATCCAACATGAAATAAGCCATTTACTTCTTTAAAAATTGATCGGGATATGTCAAGGCCTTCAAATTTAGTTCCAAAAGAGGTTCCCCGGGTATGAAGGGTGTATCGATTGAACGTTCTTGGAGTGGCGGCTTCTATCCAATCCATCCGTTCCTGTGCATTTGGAAAATAACGATTCAGATCGACTAAAGTGCGCTGAATGAGTGCTTCTTTTTCTTTTTTATATTCTTCTTCTGTAAAATTATCCCAGTCTGAATAGTTTGAATTCATTGAGGCGACAATGGTATAACGATCATGTCCCGGCCTGGTCTTGGGATAGTAGACTGAAAATGTTTTTGAACCGGTTTTAAAATCACGAAGTTCAGTGGAATCAAATTCTGGCGTAGTAGATGTGAAGAGTAGATCACCAATATCATCTATCTTGTCTTCTTTTTTGACACCCATATAAACCTGACAGGAAGAATTATTGACTCGGATTTTGTTGGATTTTTCCATAAACTCAGAAGAAAATGCATCCTGGTCAGTGAGATTATGGATGGTATTTGTAATTCCAGAGTTTGAAACAACGGCTCCTGCTTCAATCATTCTTCCCTGGCATTCAATTCCTCTTACAACTCCTTTATCTACAACAATTCGATCAACTTTGGCATTTGTACAGATGGTAACACCATTGTTCTCAAGCTCTGTAGTCATCATCCCAATAAGTTTATCCGTGCCACCTTCAAAGGTAAAAACCCCTTTATTCATAAAATTGGAAAAGACTATTCCGTAAGTAATGGCGGGATCATCAAGAGTTGATCCGTTTGCGTAGCTTATTGGTTCCATAAGCAGTCGATGCACATCACTGCGTCCTGGGAAAAAATCTTCAAATAACTCTCTTGTAGTCATTGATTGATCGTCATAAAAATTCATGCCGGCAACCCGGGTGAAAAAGGCATCAATGGTTGATTGTGAAATTTTGAACTGCTTATTGAGTTTATCGGTGAAATCGACTCTATCAAAGGTGGTTTTTAAATGAAATTGTGGATTGTCAAAAATAATATCTTTTAACTGAACAATTGAGTTCATGATCTCTTTGTTCCAGTATTTCTTACAGGTTTTTACCATGCCGTATGGAAATCCATGGAGTGAGACATCAAAGATATGGCCTTTGCGCTTAAACCAGGTAGCGAGACCACCTAGTTGACTATGATATTCAAGAAGGAGGACACTGTAACCGCAGTAGACAAGTCGGTTTGCTGAAGTGAGGCCACCCAGGCCCGAACCTATAACAATAACATCGTATTTGTCAGCAGCTTGTGAGAAAGAGACAGGCATAATAACACTTTTTATAATTGTAATGGATGAAGATTACAGGCGAGGCAGGATATGCTGATTCACGATAGACACACCGCTTAACATGGAACCAATAATACCCAGAAAGCCCTGATCAGTTCCAGCTAAATAGAGATTATCATATCCGATATCGCCATCTTTAATTTTTACGGGATTCCCGTAAATAGCACCATTTTTTTTGGCTGTGAAACGCTCAATAGTAAGTGGTGTGAAAGTATCACGATATACTATGTTTTGAGCGAAATTACCAAGGATTTTCTCGGCAACGAGAAGCGATGTGAGTGCTGTATCATCTTTAGCAGATTTGTAGGAATCTTTATCTTTCAGTAGCTCCTTCCATTCATTGTAATTTGCTAGATGGGTGGTGCGAACCTCTTTGAAAGATGATTCAGGAAGATCTTGAAAATTCTGAGGCATACAGATGACGCCTGAATTGAAATCAACAAAAGAGTCGGGCTGCTGGTACAGAAAATGATCTCCGGTATTATAAAAAATTATGGTGCGCCCATGTCCCTGTTTGAGTTCGGTACTCTTTTCAATTTCAAAAATTGTTTCTACAAAACCAAGTCTTGGAAGTGTTTCAAGACCGGAAGGGTTATCAAGAAGCGTAAATGTTTCTTCTGAACCAATGGTTGAGAGAATATAATCACAGCGTATTTCAGTACCATCGTTGAGAAGCACCCCATGAATCTTTTTGCCGGTGTGAAGGATTTTCTTTACGGTTGCTTTGGTTTTTATTTTCCCGCCATGATCAGTATAGTGCTTGAGCAACAAATCAAGCAGATCCTTGATGGTGCCACCGGGTCTGAACATTCCTTCAAGGAAAATAGCCCTGAACATGATGACAAATTGTCCAAAATCCATATCCCGTTCAATGGATGAGCCGTAATACATTAAGGGACAGAGAAGCATATCTGTCAAAAGTGTATCCTGTAGATGTTCCTGCAGGATTTTTTTTGTGGAGATAAAGGGCAGGGGCTTAAAGGGATCGTACCGCTCAATTACCTGTAGTAATTTATGAAACCCCTGATGACTGGCCGGAAATTTGCTTTCAATTTCAGAATCAAGTAGTGAAAAATCATTTGAAAAAAGCAGTGATTCCAGGTCAGGAAAACGAATTTCACTTTGATTTTGCTGATGAAGAGCAAGTTCTTTTCGTTTTATCTTTAACTGTCTCAGTAGCCGATTTAGAGGTGCATTTTTGACTTTTGGCGCTGCATAGTTGGTAATGGCATGAAGTCCGGTCTCAAACAGTCGGTTATTTCTATAATAATAAGAGTTTAGACCGCCAATTCGGGAATGTTGTTCCAGAAGCAGAACATCGGGGATGAAACGTGCAAAACGTAGAGCGGCGGCGAGTCCGGAAAGACCGCCACCGATAATCAACAGTGGGACATGCACTTCTTAAGCGTCAGCAAGCAGGGGTTCCAGGTAGTTTACACAGGAATCAAGGGTTGCAAGCTCAGGGTAATCTTCTTCAGGGATCTGTAATTTGTGGCGTTTACGTAATTCCATAACGATATCAAGAAAATCCATGGAATCCAGATCAAGTTGATCGCGCAAAGGTTTATCAGCCTGAAGAGTATCAAAATCTGCATCCTCATCAATATCTTCAATTATTTCAAGGATGAGATCCTTAATTGCATCGCGTGTCATATATATATCTCCGGCCGTAGCCTTTTTGTATAGTGTCAAACAAAAAAATGAAACTCCTTATTGCGTAAACAAACTACGCAATATAACACACCGGCAGCATTTTTTTATATATTTTTTTGTAAAGTTGCAAATTAATCATAACTAATTGATTATTTGTACTTTTTTACAATGATTACAGAGTTGATACCCACCATTCCAAAGGAGTTGTTCAAAATTGTATCAACTTTTTCAAGTTTAACGGGCTTATCAAAAACCATGTTGTTTAGTTTGCAGTCAGGGTCAAGGTCGTTGCAATTTATGGAGGGGTGGACAAGTTTATCTTCAAATGCCGGAAGATTGCCGGCAAGTTCAAGCACGCCTGCAGCCCCCATTGCATGACCAATAATGGATTTGGTATTATTTATGTAAGTATTTTTCCCTTCACCAAAAACTTCACGAATAGCTTTGCATTCCTCAATGTCACCCTGCTTAGTTCCCGTGGCGTGAGTATTCAGGATATCAATATCTTCGGGTGCAAGACCTGCTCTTTCCATGGCAAGTTGCATACACTCGGCCTGTCGCTCGTGGAAAGGAAGAACATAATCCCTGGCATCGGAATTCATGGCATACCCTACAATCTCAGCGTAGATTTTAGCTCCGCGCTCAAGTGCACTTTCAAGTCGTTCAAGCACGTAAATACATGCTCCTTCAGATACTACGATACCATTGCGAGAGGTATCAAATGGTCTGCAGGCCTTTCTTGGATCATTTGCTGCTCCCAAAGCACCCTGAGCCTGAAAACTTGCAAATATACCAAAAGAACCAGTTGATTCTGAAATACCCCCGGCAAGTGCCATATCTACTTCACCAAGACGCATCATCTGAACTCCCTGAATGAGTGAAGCATTACCTGCAGCACAAGCAGCTCCAACAACATAATGAGGCCCTGTTATACCCAGATTCATGGTAATTTCACCGGCAGGGTTGTTCAGAACCGTTCTTGGATTATGATGATGGGTCCAGTAATCGATGTTATACTCGTATTGACTGATATTATAGACCTCATTCTCCGTTTCCACGGTACCATGTTCGGTCAGGCCTACATACACACCAATTCGGGAACGTTTATAATGATCAATTGAAAGATCTGCATCTCCCAGTGCTTCATTGGCACAATAGACGCCTAGACATCCAGCACGGGTACCTCGTTTGTTCTCCTTTTTCTTTCTATATTTTGTTTCATTAAAATTACAGATTCCGGCGGGGGCTTTGCCGAAATACCGGAGATCAAGCTCGGTTATCTCACTGACACCGTTTAGTAACTTTTCACGGTAGGTTGTAAGGTTGTCGGCATTTGGTGAGGCAAGGCCAACACCTGTTATAACTATTCTTGGAAGTTGTGTGTCCATGATGGCAGATTGACTGATGTAGAGTGGCTGATTATAATGCGGGTTTATACGTTAAAACACATTTTGCAAAAACTATTAGATTTATGACAAATTAACAGAAAATTCAAGAGGAATGCACTTTTAAGTGAAGATGTCTCCCTTTTTGATTAATATTTTATACATTTTTACGGAGTTAATGATGAGTGAAAGAAAAGATGTGGTTATCATCGGGGCAGGTCCTGCTGGTATTCAGGCAGCTATCCATTCAGTACGCAAGAAATGTGCAGTTTTGCTTTTGGGAAGAATTGAGCGAAGTGCACTGTTTTCCGCGCACGTTGAAAATTATGCCTGTGTAGAGGGCGTAAAGAGTGGTGAAGAAATGCTAACCGCCGGAATGGATCAGGTAAAACGGTTTGGTGCAGACGTTATGGAAGATGATGTGTTAAAAGTTCATCAGGATGAAGAGGGGTTTTCACTTGAACTTGAAAGCGGGGTTACAGTTTCCACAAGAACGCTCATTTTTGCCAATGGAACAGCCAGAAAAAAATTGAAAGTTCCCGGTGAAAAAGAATTTTTTGGAAGAGGAGTTTCCTACTGTGTCGATTGTGACGCCAATTTTTACAGAAATGCAATTGTTGCAGTTGTTGGGAATGCAAGTGCTGCCATTGATGGTGCTCTTACCCTCACAGGATATGCATCCAAAGTATATCTTGTGAATCAGGAGCTGCTTGCCTCTAAAGAATTAATTGAAAAACTTAAGGAATCAACTGTTGAAAATATTTCCGGTACCTGGGTCAAAGAGATCGCTGGAGATAGCGCCGTTAAGACTTTGGTCCTTGAGAATGGTGAAACAGTAGATATTGACGGAGTTTTTATTGAGCTTGGAGCTAAAGGTGCCATGGAACTGGCACTTGAGATCGGTGTTCAGCTTGATTTAGACACCATGAGCCATATTGATACAAATAAAAAGACAGAGACTAATGTACCCGGAGTTTATGCAGCAGGAGATATTACCGGACATCCATATCAGATGGCAAAGGCTGTAGGGGAAGGCTGTGTTTCCGGGATGGAAGCAGCTGTTTTTGCAAGAAAACAGCAACGAAGCGAGTAAAGTTAGGAACAGGAGCCGAATGATCTGTTTAAGTTAATTGGCGTACGTTCCTTAGCTTTTATAGCAAGCGTTCACAGCACCTCATTTTCGTCCGTTTGCGCCTGCTCACATATAACTGCATATGCTACGCAGTCCCAAACGGACGAAAATGAGGCACCAGTAAACGAGTACTGAG
>DQVD01000225.1 GCA_015661935.1 Desulfocapsa sulfexigens
CAATTACGCCCCCATGAGATCGAACGTATTCAGTATGCCAGAGAACTGGTTGGTCGTGATTTGCAAAATCCCCCCAAATTGCTCGACCTGGCCAGGACTGTCGGGCTGCCGCACTCTAAGTTAAATTCCTGTTTCCGTGAATTGTACGGCACAACAATCTTTGGCTATCTCCGTGAAACACGCCTCAACAAGGCCAGATCTTTTCTCGATGAAGGGCGAATGAATGTAACTGAAGTGGCTTATGCGGTTGGATACTCAAGTCTCAGCCATTTTGCCAAGGCATTTAAAAAGCAACATGGCACAGCCCCGGGAAATTACCTGAAAGAAGTCTCTTCAAGGTGGTAAAAAAATCCTTCTGCTCCACCCTTTTGAAAGTCCATTCAAGGCACTCTCTATTTTAAAAGTCCTATAACCACCATCGTTATTCCATTCGGGCTTTCATTTTCCATCAAAAATAGTTCTTCAATCGTTAGTGGACTTTTATAAATCATGTAACAATCGTAAACGTAAGCCAGTAGCTCGTCCGCTCTCAAGCAATCATATTTATGTTTGCGTCTAATCCGTTATACATGAGGAATTACGATAATGAAGCCAACCCCTGAAACCCAAAACAACCCAGGTGGATTGCTGCACCTGGCTGCACCCCAGAAGGGCAAACTAATCCTATCCGTACTTTTTGCTACTATCGGTGAAGGTTGCGGGATAGTGCCTTTCTTTGCCATCTACAAGATCATCACCGAGATTGCGGATAAACCAATAGCCAACATTGAACAGCGCTATATCTATACGCTGATCATGTATGCCATAGTGGCTATTATCCTAAAACACCTCTTTCTGGGGATTTCCACAGCCCTGTCCCATGTCTCGGCCTACAATATTCTCTATGATCTAAGGGTTGCCATTGCCCGCAAAATACGATCATTACCCCTTGGCTATTTCAACAGAAAAAACACCGGGGCGATCAAAAAACTGATGAGCGAAGATGTGGAACAACTGGAACTCTTTCTGGCACATAATATCCCTGACTTTATAGCTGCTTTTGTTTACATCATCCTTACAGCCACAGTCCTCTTTATTGTTGATTGGCGATTGGCACTTGCTGCCACACTTGTTATCCCAGCAGGTATGTTTTTGCAGATGATGATAATGAGAAGCGGCCGGGAGTTTATGCATGAATGGCTGGTATCAAAAGAAAAAATGAACTCAGCCATGATTGAATATATCCAGGGAATGCCCATTATCAAAGCTTTCAATCATACGGTTGAATCCTTTTCAAAATATTCCGGATCCATCGAAGGATGCCTCGAACTTGAAGACCGGGTAAGTGAACGCTGGTATCTACCCATGACTATTTTCACTGTCTCACTTACCGCTAATATGCTTTTCATCCTGCCGGTTGGTGCATTCATGTATCTTGCAGAGATGATCCCCTTAAGTAAACTGATTTTTTTTATAATGATGGGTATTGGTTTTAATAGCCCCATGTGGGTGCTTATCCAGTTTGGCCGTGCCATGGAGCATAATATCGAGTGCATGGCACGTATCAACGCTGTTTTCACAGCAGAATCCCTTCCCGAGCCGTGTCTGCCCGCTGTTCCTGGAGAATCTGTTTCCGGCAGCAAGGTTGAATTCAGTTACGATGGTAAAAGAAAAGCCGTAGCCGGAATTGATTTTTCAGTCCCGACCCGCAAATTTGTGGCCCTTGTCGGTCCGTCGGGTGCCGGGAAAACTACCCTGGCCCGCCTTATCCCGAGATTCTGGGATGTTGATTCCGGCTCAATCTCTCTTGGGGATATGGATATCAGGAACATACAAAGCGAGGATCTGATGGATCAGTTTGGTCTTATCTTTCAAAATGTGTATCTCTTTAATGATACTGTCCTTGCAAATCTGCAAATCGGTAACCCGGAGGCAAATGAAAACGAGATAAAAGAAGCAGCCAAAACCGCCAGGTGCCACGAATTTATTATGAAACTGCCCCAAGGGTATGACACGGTTGTCGGTGAAAAAGGAGCCAGAATATCAGGGGGTGAAAAGCAGCGCATTTCCATTGCCAGAGCATTGCTCAAAGACTCACCCATCCTGATCCTTGATGAAGCCACTGCCTTTATCGATCCGGAAAATGAAGCTCTTATTCAGGAGGCCATCAACAGACTGGTTGAAAATAAAACACTTATTGTTATTGCTCACCGGCTCTCCACAATAATTTCAGCATCGGAGATTTTTGTGCTGGATAAGGGGAAAATTGCGGCAAGTGGAACCCATGAAGAGCTACTGGCAAAAAATGAATTATACAAAAACATGTGGCAAGTCCATATAAGTGCGCAAGCCTGGGAACTAGAAAAGGAGCAGCAATAAAATGATTACATTTATGAACCAGATTTTAGAATGGACTCCCGAATTAAAGGGTAAATTTATTCTGGCAGCAATCTACAAGGTGCTTGAAGCTATTTTCATGGGCGCTCCTTATGGATTTGTTTTTCTAACCTTAAACGACCTTCTTACCAAGTCACTCAGTCTGAAAAAAATTACTTTTTATACCATCGGTATGATCATTTGCTTTGTCCTGCAGGGAATATTCTCCTATCTGTTCAATCAAATCATCTGGCCCACTGCAAATCTTACTGTCAAGAAACTCCGAATCCTGGCCGGTGAGCATCTCCGTAAACTCTCCATGGGCCATTTTTCCGAAAAAAACACCGGCACACTGAACACCCTGGTCGTTGAGGAAATGGTACACATCCAGATGGCATTATACCAATCCTTTCCAGATTTTGTGGTGGCCTTTACCTTTATGACAATCGTCCCGGGCGTCTTACTGTTTATCGATTGGCGACTTGCTTTGGTTGCCGTGGTCGCCATCCCCGCTGCAATACCATTTTATTACTGGAGCAGCAGGGAATTTAAAAGGGGCCTGATTAAAAGATCCGGCTTGCTTGCCAAAGTCAATTCAGAGATCATTGAATATGTCCAGGGAATTGAAGTACTCAAAGCCTTTAAACTGACTGAGAAACAATTTGCCAAATTTGATAACATCCTGCGCCAGTTTAAAAAAGCAAATATCAACCTTGTCCTGAAAGCTGATGTTCCGGTAACAATGACCAAGGTCATTCTGGATCTTGGGCTGGGAATTATTTTGCTGACAGCAACTTTCTTTCTCTTTAACGGGACTGTTTCATTAACAGTTTTTTTAATCTTTGTGATTATGGGTCTCAGGATGTACGATCCAATCAAAATGCTAATCCCTGCTGTGGGCATGCTAAAACTTGCTGAACCCGGTATGTATAAACTTAAACAGCTGCTTGACACAAAGCCGTTGCCCCAGCCAATTGACCCCCCGGAGGATACTTTACAATCCTTTGATATCCACTTTAAAAACGTAAACTTCAGTTATGGAAATGAAACAGTTCTTGAAAATGTAAACTTTCACATCCCGGAAAAAACCATAACCGCCCTGGTCGGCCCTTCCGGTTCCGGTAAAACCACCATTACCCGGTTAATTGCCAGATTCTGGGATGTTGATTCGGGCGAGATTCAAATGGGTGGCCGTAATATTAAGGATATGCAGATAGATTCACTTATATCAAAGGTGAGCATGGTTTTTCAGGATGTTTATCTGTTCAACGACACCATTTATCAAAACATTGCCTATGGTGCAAAAAATGCTGATCCTGAAACAATTAAAGCCGCAGCAAAAACAGCACAATGTCATGAATTTATAAGTGAAATGGTAGATGGTTACGACACTATGGTCGGTGAAGGCGGGGCCACGCTTTCCGGTGGTGAAAAACAGCGTATTTCCATTGCCAGAGCTATTCTAAAAGATGCACCCATTATCCTGCTTGATGAGGCAACGGCCTCTGTTGATCCGGAAAATGAGTTTCAGATTCAAAGTGCAATTAATGCTCTTGTTGCCTCAAAAACACTTATTATTATTGCCCACCGGCTTGCCACTATCACCTCAGCCGACCAGATTATTGTCTTAAACGAACAGGGCCGGATTGAAGAGATCGGCAAGCATGAGAGCCTGCTTGAAAACAATGGGCTTTACGCCCGACTCTGGCAGGGCAGAGTTCAGGCAAAAAAATGGCACATTGCTAACAACGGAGATAATGAATGAAGGCTTATATAATAATTTTTCTGATTACCTTTCTTGCTGAAATGGGGGATAAAACGCAGATGTCCACTCTGCTGTTTGCCACAAAGAACGAAACGAGTCGCTGGGCTGTTCTGACTGCCGCCTCATCGGCGCTTGTTCTGGCAACTTTTCTGGCGGTGATCGTCGGATCTGAACTGGATAGATTTGTCTCTGTCAAAACAATTCAAACAGTTTCCGGGATCGGGTTTATCTTGATAGGTGTTTACACGTTATGGATGGTTAAACAGAGCTGATATACGCCACATAACTTGACATGAGCGCCATATGGCGTCAAAATTTAACAAGAGAATGCCTTGAGGAGGTAGTTCATCAAGGAGTAGTAACACCACGATTTGATTTACGTCCTATCTGAATTTTTGTTGAGGAAATGCTCATGTCCACACAAATTGCCACATTGCTTGGTGAGGAATTAGCTGGCCTGCATATTGAAAATCCGCTCGATATTATCAATACCAGCCAGAAAGGATTAACCAAGAGGTCGTTAACCTGTATCGGCAGAATTCTGTCACTCAACCAGAAAAGACTGGCCGATATAGGGGCCATTTCTTTAAGAACTTTCCAAAGATACGACGACAATAAAAAATTAAGTCCAGTGGCTTCGGAAACTATTATCCAACTTGCTGAAATAATAAAACTGGGACTTGAGGTTTTCAACGACCGGGATACTTTTTTGAAATGGCTGAAAGCACCAAACAAGGCTTTGGATAAAAAAACACCGATTGAATTATTAAAGTTTAGAACCGGATGCGATCTGGTTCGTAACCTTATGGGGCAGATACAGCATGGAATTATTTCTTGATGGATGCTTATCGTATTGGCAAAAAACAATTTATAAATGATCTTTCCGGCACAGGTGCTGCCATGTACGGCGGTCGCTGGAATTATCCGGGATACCGGGTTGTATATATGCTTCAGAATCGATCCCGCTGGCAATTTTAGAATACATTGTCAAAGCAGGTGCGGTTGAAGATGAATTTAGCGATCTAAGAATTGCATTTCTAACTATTGATAAAAAAGTAAGCATCTCAGAAAACGACCTCAAGCAGCTCCCTGAAAACTGGAATAGTTACCC
>DQVD01000347.1 GCA_015661935.1 Desulfocapsa sulfexigens
ATTTCTTCCAATTCGCTGACTATTACATATAGAGTAAATGAATGGGTTGGTATTTTTGTTTGGCACTGTATGTACTGTGAAAGGAGATTGTTAACAGCACCATGGAATACCCCCGCTGAGGGTCATGTGGGGGGGCACAAAATCCAGATGCAGTAATGAATCTTTAGGAAGGCCCTGCCGGAGTGGAATAGGATCAATAATTTATTTTTGGAGAGGAGACTTTTTATCGTCGATTTCGATTTCACGTTCCGCATTTTCCTGATGTCTTATGTAGATTTCCTGCTCATAGTCAGCAAAATTATCTATACCCAAATATGATGATACTACACAATCCAAATTCACGTCTACGCCTCATAAAGCTGTGGCCTGCGCTGTGCTTTTCCTATTCAATGCACGTAACAACATACGGAAATCACGTCGTAATGGATAAATAAAAATTTCATTAATCGGAGCTTTGAGTTTACTGTTACGATCCTGGCGACTACGTCCGTTTGTCTGTCCAACAGTTATGACGTTCGCAGCCTTGTAGCAGGTTCCAAGATAACGTGTTGTGTCAACGAATGCCTCTATCATGGCTATCTCTGTTCCGTACCGATCTTTCCAGTCTTGCGTTAAACGACGTAAACACGCTCCAGGAACATGACTGGCAGGTAAGCGTAGACTCCGAGGTGTGGCACCTTAACCCAATCTGGATAGCGAAGACTTCGAAATCAAAAACCGGATGTTGTCACAAATCAAACCAGGATTCCGTTCCCGAATTTCAGGTTCCCAACCTATCCATCGATCACGGAATTCCATCTTCCAGGCTGCTTCCCCAAAAAGCAAGCAACCAAGAAAACGTTCGTCAGGAACTATAATCAGATATTTCATATTCTGTCCAACTGGAAGCTGTAACTGAAATAGTGGAACTTCTTGACCAGGTAGTAGAACGTCTTTTCATATACAACACAATCTCGAGCGTTTACTACCTTTACAGGTTTAATCTCAGAAAATTTAACGGCCAGTCCATAAGTGGACATACTAGACGATTACTTGGCTTGAGTTCAGTGAATTTTAAATTATGCCGATGTCCTTTGTTTTGTACTTTTTCATATTTCACCCTGTGGAAAGCAGAGTTCAAGCGAAAGGAATTAGAATAGAAAAAAAGTACTTCCCTTGATAGATTAAATAGGGTATTATTCGTAGTTTTTCTTGTTTTTGGCTTTATGGGTGTTTTTCACGAAATGCCTAATTTTTAGATTATTTTTGTTAACTCAGGAAGATCAAAAGTTATATCGTTGTATTTTGATTGTAGATAAGGAGTTGCAGAGTGCTGTGGCTCCTTATTTTTTTATTTCATATTGAGCTCACCTAATTGAGCCAATCCGGGTTATACCAAAAGGACGAATCTGGTAGAGGGTAGCATACATGAGTGTAGATTTAAGCAATGTGCGAAATATCGGGATCAGTGCCCATATTGATTCAGGGAAAACAACCTTGACCGAGCGCATCCTGTTTTATACCGACAGGATCCATGCCATCCATGATGTTCGTGGAAAAGACGGCGTCGGTGCAAAAATGGATTCCATGGAACTTGAAAGAGAGCGTGGTATCACAATTCAGTCGGCTGCCACCTACTGTACCTGGAAGGGAAATAAGATTAATATTATTGATACTCCCGGCCATGTTGACTTTACAGTGGAAGTTGAACGTGCCCTTCGTGTGCTTGATGGCGCTGTCCTTATCCTTTGCTCTGTTGGTGGCGTTCAGTCTCAGTCCATCACAGTAAACAGACAGATGGATCGTTACAATGTGCCCCGTATTTCCTTTATTAATAAATGCGATCGTACAGGTGCCAACCCCGAGCGGGTTACAGGTCAGCTTCGGGAAAAACTTGGCTTGAATGCACACATGTTGCAGCTTCCCATTGGTCTTGAGAGCGATCTTGATGGTGTGATTGATCTTGTTACCATGAAGGCCATGTACTTTGATGGCGAGAATGGTGAGGCCATTCGCGTTGAAGAGATTCCTGCTGATCTTCAGGATGCAGCAGATGAGAAACGTGAAGAACTCCTCGACGCCGTTTCCATGTTCTCTGATGATCTGATGGAAGCCATGCTTGAAGAAACTGAGATTACAACTGATTTGGTGAGGGAGGCTGTTCGTGCCGGAACTCTAGCGCTTGAGTTCTCTCCAGTATTTATTGGTTCTGCATATAAGAATAAAGCTGTTCAGCCTTTGCTCGATGCTGTTGAATATTACCTGCCCTGTCCGACTGACGTTGAAAACATTGGGCTTGATCTTGAGAAAGACGAAGAGGGATTCGCTGTTAGTAATGATGATGAAGATCCTCTTATCATGCTTGCCTTTAAACTGGAAGATGGTCGCTACGGTCAGCTTACCTATGTTCGTACCTATCAGGGGCGGCTGAATAAAGGTGATACCGTTTTTAATACCCGTACCGGCAAGAAAGTAAAAGTCGGGCGATTGGTTCGTATGCATTCTGATGAAATGGAAGAGATTGATTCCTGTGGCTCCGGTGATATCGTGGCCCTGTTTGGTGTGGATTGTGCCTCCGGTGATACCTTCACCGATGGTCAGCTCAGCTGTTCCATGAGTTCCATGCATATTCCTGAGCCGGTTATTTCGCTTGCTATTATTCCAAGTGATAACAAGGCGCAGATCAATATGTCGAAGGCGCTTAATCGTTTTACCAAAGAAGATCCTACATTCAAAACCTTTGTCGACCATGAAACCAGTGAGACCATTATCTCTGGAATGGGCGAGTTGCACCTTGAGGTCTATGTTGAACGTATGAAACGTGAGTATGATGCTGAAGTTACAGTTGGTGCTCCTCAGGTTGCATATCGTGAGACTATTTCGCAACGTGCAGAGTTTAACTACACCCATAAGAAGCAGACTGGTGGTTCCGGTCAGTTTGGTCGGGTTGCCGGTTTTATGGAACCCCTTGAAGAGGGTGAGTACGAATTTGAAGATAAAATCGTGGGTGGTTCTATTCCCCGTGAGTTTATCTCATCCTGTGATAAAGGCTTTAAGAAGAGCCTTGCAAAAGGAACTCTTTGCGGCGCACCTGTTACAGGTGTACGCTGCGTTATCAATGATGGCGCTTTTCATGCAGTGGATTCATCAGATGTGGCGTTCCAGATGGCATCTGTTGGCGCATTCAAA
>DQVD01000414.1 GCA_015661935.1 Desulfocapsa sulfexigens
TTAATTAATAACGAGGCACCCGATATTTCATGGCGACATTCCCAGGAGCATCGATTGTTTGCCCAGTTATCACAGAATATGAATTTTGTTATGGATGTCAATGTGGCTGATTTTGTGAGAATGCACGCTGAAAGCAGATTGCTGAGTAACATTGAAGAAAAGGTGGAAAAGGTTCTGGAAAAGGGCAACGAGCTTGCTGGAGAACCATTCGCAGCAGACACCCTGCTGACCGATTTGTCCGGCGGCCAGTCACGCTCTTTAATGATTGCTGATACTGCCCTGTTAAGCAGGTCTCCGGTGGTGCTAATTGATGAAATTGAAAATGCCGGAATTGATCGCGGCAACGCCCTTGATTTGCTGGTGGGTGAGGAGAAAATTGTCCTCATTGCCACCCATGATCCAATCCTTGCACTGATGGGCGAAAAACGTTTGATCCTCCGAAATGGTGGAATAAGCAGCGTTGTAATTCCATCCCTTGAAGAAAAAAACAATCTTGAAATCATTGGTCATCTGGATAAAACCCTGATGGATTTGCGTAATCGCATTCGCAGTGGAGAACGCATAGATTTTGAAATAAAGGTTTGATCTATGGAACAACTTTTAACCCGTGAACGTATACTCACTGCGGTGGGATTTCTTTTGCTGTTGTCTGGCTGGCAAATTCTCTCCATGAATATGCACGAGATTATTCTGGCTTCGCCCGTTCAGACAATCTCAGCGCTTTGGAATATGCTGGGCACTTCTTACTTTAATGAGCATTTTCTAATTACTCTGAAACGAATCTCGGTTGGGATTCTCC
The DNA here is from genome assembly GCA_015661935.1 of Desulfocapsa sulfexigens. Taxonomy (GTDB): domain Bacteria; phylum Desulfobacterota; class Desulfobulbia; order Desulfobulbales; family Desulfocapsaceae; genus Desulfocapsa; species Desulfocapsa sulfexigens_A. The sequence continues at coordinate 800 of DQVD01000414.1, forward strand.
TTGGTGGAGTTGGCGGTTTTATTCTTGGTCTGGCCGGAGGCTTAAGCAGCGATATTAAATGTCTGTTGGAGCCTCTGCGTTGGCTGATTATGAGCGTACCACCGGTAATTGTAGTAGTGCTTGCCATGCTCCGGTTTGGCATGGGATCGACCATGGCGATCTTTATTGTTTCAGTCATGGTTGCTCCCACCGTTTATATTAACACCGCCAGGGGCATTGAAATGGTGGACAAGAACCTGGTGGAAGTCTCACATCTCTATAAATTCAACGCTCTTATGCTCATAAAAGATGTTTATATACCTGCAATCGTGGGGCCGCTTAGTGCTGCGGTTGTGATGGTCACCTGCCAGGGCGCAAGGGTTGTGGTGATGGCCGAACTGCTGGGAGCCAACGATGGAATCGGGTATGCGCTTGGGGTAACCAGATCCAATCTTGAAATCCCGCAACTGTTTGCCTGGGTGCTGACCAGTTTGGCCATTGTAGCAGTTTTTGAATTTATTTTGTTTAAGCCGGTTCAGAATTATTTTCTGAGGTGGAAAGTATGCAGCCGGTGATTTCGTTTACAGATGTGGCCAAACAGTACAATGGCCGGGAGGTGCTCTCGTCTCTATCGTTTACGATAAACAAAGGCGATGTTGTCGGTATTCTGGGGCCAAGCGGTATGGGGAAAACCACCATTTTAAAGCTTGTCAGTGGCCTTGAAAAACCAAGCTCCGGGAAGGTACAGATTAATGGTGCACAGATAGGATATGTATTTCAGGAGCCAAGGCTTTTCCCCTGGAAAACAGCGCTTGAAAATGTGGTTCTTCCCTTGAAAGCAAATGGAATCGCCAAAGGGAAAAGAATTGGTATCGGAACACATTATCTTGAAGTTATGGGGCTTGCCAAATTTGCAGATTATTATCCATCCCAGCTATCCGGCGGTATGAAACAAAGGGTCTCTTTAGCAAGAGCTTTTGCAATCAAGCCGGATGTTCTGCTGCTTGATGAACCCTTCAGCGCACTGGATATCAAGCTGCGGGATTATCTGCTCTCAATGATCAGTGATCAGCTTAAGCATCATCCCATGACTCTTTTATATGTTTCCCATTCACCAAAAGAGCTGGCACGGATAGCTACCAGGGCTTTTATTATGCATTCAGGACATGAAATGTCAGAAATATCTGTATCAGAATGTGAAACCATGGAATCCGATTCGGATGAATTGTTTTCTTCCCGGCCCGTAACCAACAATCTTGTGGAGGGAAAATGTACTACCTGTACCTGCTGACAGCTATTGCCCTGGGTGTTTCATATTTCAAAAACAGGAAAAAAACCATTAAAGCGCTCAAGATGGCCTGGAAGAAATTCTTCATCATTTTGCCGGCTTTTTTGACCATGCTCATCCTTATTTCCTCTGTTCTGTTTTTGATTCCGGATGAGATGATCTTAAAATACCTCGGTCAGGAAAATATGGGTATCGCACTTCTCTTTGGGGAACTTTTCGGTTCCATAACCTTGATGCCCGGTTTTATAGCCTTCCCTTTAAGCGGTATTCTGCTGAGCAAAGGGGGTCCGTACATGGTGCTTTCGGCCTTTACTGCAACTCTTATGATTGTCGGTGTGCTTAGTTTTCCGGTTGAAAGAGCTTATTTCGGAACAAAGGTGACTCTCATCCGAAATGTCCTAAACAACTTTGTACCGTAAACAGCAATTGACAAGACACTTGCTGTTAATTAGTTTATGTTAAGAAATTAGGCAGAGCGAAA
>DQVD01000383.1 GCA_015661935.1 Desulfocapsa sulfexigens
CAGATGGAAACCAACTGTAGTTATTTCAGCCGCAGGCTGCTAACTATTCTGGCTTCTGTCTTCTGAATGTGCCCGTAGGGCATCATGTTCACTGGCCTGTCGTACAGTCTCTATGCCGGAGTGTGGAATCAGGAGATAGCTCATCAAAATGTTTCCGGTAATTTGGTTCAACCATTTGCTGTTCCTGCCTGTCCCCAGCGTTTTCTTTTAGTGCTTGTTATCGTCTTCTTTTTATACGACAGGGCCATATAGCCAAGTATCTGTTCAGTTGCTTCGGTGAATTCCCTGCATGGTCGAATAGTAAGATCTTTTAAAATTTCAATATCCACTTCTCCCTGTCCCGGAAAATGCATGGTAAGAAGAAGGGGACAGTTGCCATGATATTGGTAAAGTGTCTGCTTGAGGGATTCCATACGTTTTCTGCTGATTTTTTCACTGTTAAGCAGGATTTTTACAGACTCTGTATGGGTTACTCTGGCATCGGGAAGTAATTCCAGTGATTCGGCAATGATCTTTGGCCCCCGCTCATCATTTTGAACAGTACCCTGAACAATAATAGTTTCAGTTGATGAGAGCAGCGAATAGCACTCGGCATAGGTATTTGGAAATACAATTACTTCAACAGCATTTAAAAGATCCTCAATGACGATAAAAGCCATGGGGTCGCCTTTTTTACTTTTCAGTTGCTTGCAACTGCGAATTAGTCCGCCAATTCGCACAGGTTGATCTTCACCATATTCGGCAAGGCCGGCAATGTCAGTGTCAGTTATGGTTTTTATCTCATGGATATCTTCATCAAGTGGATGTCCTGTTATATAAAATCCCACGGTTTCCTTTTCCTGAGTGAGTCGCAGTCGTTCATCCCATTCGGGAATGTCGGGAAGAATGATAGCACTTTTATCAGTTGTATCGGTGACGGGAGACAGGGCAAAGAGTGAGAGTTGACCACTCTGTTTGTCTCGTTGAACAGCTTTGGCCTTTTCCATGGCCTGTTCAACAATGGCCATCAGTTGGGAGCGTTTACAGCCAATGGAATCAAAGGAACCTGATTTGATAAGGCTTTCAATAACCCGGGAGTTTACTTTCCTGGAGTCCACACGGTTGCAGAAATCCTCCAGTGAGTTGTATTTTCCATTTTCACTGCGCTCTTCAATAATGGATTGCAGGGCAGCTTCCCCCACATTTTTAACGGCTGCCAGGCCAAATCGAATCTTGTCATTCTTAACAGAGAAATCGATCAGAGACTCGTTGATATCAGGGGGCAGAACTTCAATTGAATGCTCCCTGCACTCATTAATATAAAGGACAATCTTGTCGGTATTGTTCATGTCGCATGAGAGCAGGGCGGCCATGAACTGTGCCGGATAGTGAGCTTTCAGGTAAGCAGTTTGATAAGAGATAAGGGCATAAGCTGCTGAATGGGATTTGTTGAATCCGTATCCAGCAAATTTAGCCATCAGATCAAAGACATATTCAGCTTTTTTCTCATCAACGTTGTTTTCTATGGCCCCCTTCATGAACTTGACTTTTTCCTGATCCATAACTTCTACAATTTTCTTACCCATGGCACGACGCAGAATATCGGCGTCACCGAGCGTGTAATTGGCAAGAATATTGGCAATTTTCATAACCTGTTCCTGGTAGACAATAACTCCGTAAGTCTCTTCAAGTACAGGTTTCAATTGGGGCAGGGGAAAATTTGCTTTTGCACGGCCATGTTTGGTCTCAACAAAGTCATCGACCATGCCGGAATCCAGAGGCCCAGGACGATACAGGGCAACAAGTGCAATAAGATCACTAAATTGCTCAGGTGCCATCTTCACCAGAAGTTCTCGCATTCCCGAACTCTCAAGCTGAAAAACACCAAGTGCATCACCGGAACAGAGAAGTTCAAAGGTCTTGATGTCATCCATGGGGAGCGCATCAATGTCCAGATCCGTTCCAATATCCGCTTTGATATGTTTTAAGGCATTGTCAATTACGGTGAGTGTTTTAAGACCTAGAAAGTCGAACTTGATAAGCCCGGTCATCTCAGTATGTTTCATGTCATACTGGGTGAGTGTCTCTCCTTCTTTTCCCTTGCAGGTGGGGAGATACTCAACCATGGGTTTGGGCGAGACAACAACACCTGCTGCATGGGTGGAGGTATGGCGGGCGAGCCCTTCCAGAGTTTGCGCAACTTTAATCAGTTCTGCAATGCGGGGATCTTTGTTGGCAGCGTCGGCAATTCGCGGTTCTTCGTCGATGGCCTTGTCAATGGTCATCTTTAGTGCATCGGGGATCAGTTTGGCGATTTTATCCACTTCGCTAAAAGGTATATCGAGTGCACGACCCACATCGCGGATAGCGCCTTTGGCTTTCATGGAACCAAATGTAATAATTTGTGCAACATGTGGTGCACCGCCATATTTGCGGCGCACATAATCTATGACCTCACCACGCCTGTCCTGACAGAAATCGATGTCAAAGTCAGGCATGCTGACCCGTTCAGGATTTAAGAATCGCTCAAAGATAAGGCCGTAGGGGATGGGATCTATATTGGTGATCTTCATGGTGTAGGCCGCAAGACTTCCTGCTCCTGATCCACGTCCTGGGCCAACAGGGATTTTGTGGTCCAGTGCCCAGTTGATAAAATCGGCAACAATAAGAAAGTAGCCCGGGAATCCCATGGAATTAATGATTCCAATTTCAAATTCGAGGCGTTTTTTATACTGTTCTTCAATTTCTTTACTGAATGTTCCAGCTGTGCGCATGGCAGCAAAGCGATCCTTCAGTCCCTCCCGGCATGCATCAACAAACATGCTTTCCAGTGTCTGTCCTTCCGGTACTGGAAATTCAGGGAAATGGTAGTCACCAAGGTCTATTTCAAGATTACACCTGTCAGCCACTTCACTGGTGTTGGCAACAGCTTCAGGAAATGCCTTGAAACTATTTTCCATCTCTTCGGAAGATTTAAAATAAAAAGTATCGGAAGAGAAACTGAAATGTTTAGGATCGTTGATGGTCCTGCCGGTCTGGATACAGAGCAGAACCTCATGAGCATGTGCATCCTCCTGATTCAGGTAGTGGCAGTCATTGGTGGCAACCAGTTTTATGCCAAGCTCTTTTGCAATTTTTACAAGGCCGGTATTTGCTGTTTTTTGTTCAGGAATTCCGTTTTGCTGGACTTCAAGATAAAATCTGTCACCGAAAATATCATGGTAGATCTTGGCTTTGGCTTTTGCTGCATCCACTCCTTTATGAACCACAAGCCATGGAACTTCGCCGTGTAGACAAGCACTTAAACAGATTAGTCCTTCGTTGTGTGATTCTAAAACTTCCATGTCGATTCTTGGTTTGGAATAGAATCCTTCAAACTGGGCAATACCCGCAAGCCGCATAAGGTTTTGATAGCCAGTAAAGTTCATGGCAAGCAAAACAATATGATAAGCCTTTGTGGGGGCAGTGGCATCACGATCCGAACGTTTGCCCGGTGCAATATAAAACTCACAACCAACGATGGGTTTGATGCCTTTGGCTTTAGCCTTAAGGTAAAATTCAAGAGCGCCATGCATGGCACCGTGGTCAGTTATGGCCACAGCGTCCATTCCATACTCTTTGCATTTTGCAAGGAGGTCGGGAATACGGATTGCTCCATCAAGGAGGCTGTATTGGGTGTGTAGGTGGAGGTGGGTGAAACCAGCAGTCATAATAGATCCTTAAAGGCCCTTTGCCCCTTCCTGAAGTGTATTGTCTAGAATGCAGTCATTTAAGTCAGCTCCTGTGAAATCTGCATGGATCAGGTTTGATCCTGTGAAATCAGCACCGCTCAAATCAGCATCTTTTAGATTCGCCCCGGGAAGATTTGTAGAAAGAAGAGTAGCACCACTTAGATTTGCTCCTTCAAGATTAGCACGTCTCAGATTTGCACGGCTGAGATCGGCATCTTTCAGATTTGCGCTCTTGAGGTTTGCACCAACCAGATGAGCCTGACGAAGATCAGCATCTTCAAAGTTACAGTTGGGGCAGTTTTGGGCCATACTTTTAACGGTATGTTTTACTTCTTCCTTCGATGCAGTCGAACCACTGTTTGTGGCATCCTGTACCGGAGGAGGAACCGGTGTACTAATGACAGGAGCAGCTACAGCGGTTCGGGTACCCTGTGTCCTGCTCATGGACTGACGGACATAAGTGGTTTTTTTGTCTTTTCTTGTCTTTATCTTTATCCTGTGTGGGTTACCTGCTGATGCCGTAACAGTATAGGCAAGTGCACCGTTGCCGGTGAAAAAGAGATATTGATCTTTTTCAGGCTCTTTATAGGTGGAATAGCAATTTGTATCACCAAAATACCAGACGTTAAACTTGATGCAGATTTTACCATCACTCTTAATGTCCCAATTACCATAATCAATGTTATTGTTGAATATTGAGCGGGCAGATAAAGAACCATCCTGACTGAAAAAGAGGTAGGCATCAAATTCTGATGATATCAGGCGGAGGGTGTTTTCAGAACTCAGATCGAAAATTTCCTGAGCGTCCAAAGCCGTGCTCCCCTTCTTTTCTATGGTGCTGACCGTGGAGGCAGCACAGCTGGAAAGAAGGAGCAAAATAAGGCCGGTTACAAACCGGGATAGGTAAGAATTCAAAATCATTCTCCGGTATAGAATAAAAAATGGAAAGTGCAAAAAGGGGAATATAGGAATATACCATATTCATGGGGAAATGCACAATCAAAGGTCGGTCTGTAAACGCTTTTTGCCGGAGAAGATATTAGATCATAATTCAAGCAGTAATATTAAAACGTTCCTTGAGTTTTTTATAGGAGACAAGGGTTCCCTGACGTTCAGATGGTGTAAGGAAAGACTCCAGTTTAGTCTTGAGAATGGTAGGGTTTACTTCAGAATCAATGGCAATAACTCCTTCCATAATTATTTTTTGTAGCAGGAGTTCCTGGTTGGTTCGTTCCCGCAGAAATGAAGCAAAGGGAAGGACAAAGAGATTAGCACAGATAATGCCATACAGGGTTGAGGTAAGGGCAATGGGCACAGCTTTTAAGATGATTGAAGTGTCTCCAATGCCTCCAAGCATGGAGATCAGACCAACCACACTACCTGTGATTCCAAAGGCTGGGAAAAAGTCTGCAATGGTTCGCAGCACACGCTCTGAATCTTCACGTCTCATTTTAAAGAAATATATTTCAGTATTTAAAATATCCCTCATTTGATCAGTTCTGTAGCCGTCTACAAGACAACCAAGTGCTCTTCTGAGAAACAGAATGGAGGTCTCATTTTCTTCTTCCTGAAGTGATAGAATGCCTTCAATACGGGATTTAATAGATAAATCAATGAGGATTTGGACAATTTCCGTCTCTTTCTTGATCTTTCTTTTGTAATTGGCACGCAGTACTTTTAGGACAATAGTCAACTGCTCAGTTCTAAAGCTTAAGAATGCTGCACCAAGTGTCCCGCCAAAAACAATAAGCAGCCCTGATATATTAAAATAGAGGCTGAGATTTCCATTGATGATGAAGCCGAAACAAAAAATAGAAATGAACAGAAAGAGACCTAGAAAATTTTTATATTTCATGATTGCTACACCTTATAAAAGATTTTCGGTAGTGGCTTTTACTACAGGAGCCAGGCGTTTGGAAATAATAATCTCCACTCGCCGATTTACTGCCCGATTGATCACACTGGTATTAGGCCGGCGAGGACGATTAGAACCGAAGCCGGAGACGATGAATTGTTTTGAGTCCATTCCCATTTCTTCAATGAGGAATCGTGCGACACTGCTTGCTCGCACAACAGAGAGTTCCCAGTTAGAAGCAAAACGGGAAGAATGCATTGGCTGATTGTCTGTATGACCAATGACGTTGATCATATACGGGGTCTTTTTAATGACAGCAGCAATTTTTATGAGAGAGTTTCTGGCTTTGCCGGAAAGATCTGCCTGTCCGGTAAAAAAGAGAAGATCTCCAGTGAGAATGATCCGCATGGTTTTGTCAGGAACTACTTCAATGGAGGCAAAGTTGTTGAGTTTTCCCTCTCTGAGTATTTGCCTACTCATGTCGTACATATCGCTGAACGTATCTGTTTGGTGAAATTCAGGAATAGTTTGTTTGTCTATTTTTAGAGGAGCAGGTTCTATTATATCGGTTTGAACAGGCCCAGTGGATAAGGAATCTTCCTGTAATTGTTCCTGTTCTTGAGTATCTTCTGTATCTTTAACATCGCTGGAAGGTTTTGGTTCTGGTTCAACAAAGACTACCTGGTCACGGAACAGGTCATCAATGTCCAGGTTGTCGATATGTACCTTTTCAACCTTTTTGACACTATTTGAGTTTATGGGTGGTGTGTCGCTGGCGAATGGAATTATAGGAACGATGAGATTGTTATTACTCAAAATATCGATGGCATCAATGGGATTTCCATCAACAATTTCTGGTGTATCACTCACAAGAAATTCTTCATGGGAAGCCTGATAAATAAACATGGTAAGAAAGAGAATGAACATGGTCGTCATGAGATCCGACCAGGCAACAGACCAATGGACAGGTCTTTGTGTACGTTCACGGTAAAAGGAATCTTCAATGACAAACGTATTTACTTTGAAAGTTTTTTCCGAAGGGTGGTGTGGGATATATACAGGGAGTGGTTCTGTAGCAGCGGTAGCAGGTTCTGGTTGAAATGATGTTTCTGTTGATAACTCTTGCTGCTCGGTCATGGGCGAATAGGTTTTGGTAATATGTTAATAGAAGTAGTACCGATTAATCCGGAACCGCCTACTATGATACTTCGTGTTTTTTTTATTTTGCTGTGTCATAAATCTTTGAAGAAAAATGAGTGAATCTGTACTCTCCAACATAAGGATTGCTTCATACTACTGTACTTGTCTCTCCTCTTTTGCTATATCAAATGTAGCTTTTAAACACAAGGCGACTCTGGGTATAAGCTGCGATTGTTTGGGGGAATTGTTTCGTACTATGTAATTAGGAACGGGGACGAAATAACTTCCCCATGTATGCACCCCAAGTCCATTAACTTCGCTGCGCATCTCGACTTTAGGCCATATTGATCAATCTGAATAACGAAAAATCCTCACATAGGCAAGCTATGCTGCGGGTTTTAGTTTTCCGGATTGAGCCAATATAACCTGAATCCGAGCGCCTAAATTGGGGAAGTTATTTCATCCCCGTTCCTTAACTTTTCAAGAAAGCCAATCAACAGCTATACAGAATTGAAATTTACTCAGGCCATGGCCGAGAAAACTCCCTGAGTCAGTTCTTTGTACGATAGTGATAAAGTTGTGATGCATAATAAATGTGAGAGAAATTGAAAATATTGTTAAGTTTAGTGCCTTACAGAACAATTTCTTGTTTTTTTTTAAAAAGAAATTTTCTGATAAGGCACTTATCCAGTGAACGCCCTTTCTTCCTGAACAGGTTTAAACCAGCAGTATTAAGAGGGAATTGAAGTGACAACAAAAATAGAAGAGTTTTTTAATGAAGATATAAAGTTACCCTCACCTCCGGGGGTGGCACTTAAAATTCTGGAAGCTGTGCGTCAGGAGGAAAACTCCTTTGACGATATAGCCCGAATCATTATGGCAGATCCGGCTCTCACAGCACGTATCTTGAAAGTTGCCAATTCGTCACTTTTTGGATTGCCAAATCCTGTGGAATCACTCAGTCAGGCCACAGCGTTAATAGGCACCAACGCTCTCAAGAATATTGCGCTCTCCTTTGTGATTGTCCAGGACTTCCAGGATGTACCCCCGGGAAGTTTTGATCTGACTCTTTTCTGGCAAAGATCAATTACCACAGCTGTGGCTGCAGAAACATTAGCGGGTTATATTGGTCTGAAAGACGGTGATATTTTCGTTTCCGGCTTATTACAGGATCTGGGGATCCTTGTTTTATATCTTGTTGATCCGGATAGTTTTGTGGCTCTGCTGGATGAGAAACGGGTTAATAAAAAAACAGCCTGTGAAGTTGAAAAGAAGAAATATGGTTTTGATCATACAGAAGTCAGCTATCACCTGCTCTCGAGCTGGGGACTTCCGGAAGATATGTGCCGGTCAATCCGGCTTCATCATTCTGAGATAAAAAGTGAAGGTTGTGACGAATCGGCGGTCATTTTAGGGGTAGCTGACAAGATTTCAGGGATCTACCATGGTATGAATAGTAATGCTCTGTCAAAGGAGGTTCATTGTAGTTTGGAGGATGGGTACGATCTCTCCCTGGAACGGGCAGATGAACTTATTGACATAGTCGGTGACAAAAGCAGGGAAATCCTGGAGCTATTTACAATAGACCCTGGTGAGATGAAACCTTTTTCTCAAATAATGCAGGAGGCCAACGAGGAACTGGGTCGTCTGAATTTGTCCTATGCCCAGCTTGTACTGGAATTAAAACAATCAAAACAGAATACTGACAAATTGGCATTAGAGTTAAAACTGGCCAATGACAGTTTACGGGAACTTGCTTACCGTGACTCCCTGACAGGTTTGTTTAATGTGAGATATTTCAGGGAGACTATGGCATCGGAACTTGAAAGGGCAGCTCGTTACAAACACCCTCTGTCTCTTGTTTTTATTGATATTGATTTCTTTAAAAAGGTTAACGATACCTTCGGTCATCAAGCTGGAGATCACGTTTTGCATGAAGTTGCAAA
>DQVD01000134.1 GCA_015661935.1 Desulfocapsa sulfexigens
CAGCTCGGACAGTTTTTGATGTCACAGGAGCAGGAGATACAGTGATTGCAGCTCTTGCCCTGGGTCTTGCGGCAGATGCTCCTTTTAGTGATGCTGCAGCCCTTGCAAATATCGCCGCAGGTGTTGTAGTTGGAAAGATAGGAACAGCAACAGTTAACAGAGAAGAACTTCTTGCAGTGCTGCAGGGAGAAGAATCAGTTGAAACAAGCTTCAGCAGTTGTGAGTGGGATAAAAGAGAATGACAATTAAAAGTATGACCGGATTCGGTCGCGGGGAAGCAGAGGCCGGTGGACGGCAATGGGTGGCTGAAATCCGCTGTGTGAATCATCGCTATCTTGATTTAAAGATCAAACTGCCAAGAGGCTATGCAGGTCTTGAAAAACAGGTTCGGGAAATGTTGTCTGCGATCCTGCAGCGTGGTCGGGTGGATGTGTCGCTTACGGTTACCGGAGATTTTTCTGACCTGCAATCAATTGATATAAACAGCAGTCTTGCCAACACCTATCGTGACGCACTGGTAAGTCTTGGCAAATCACTTGATTTACATGACGACACAACACTTTCTCAACTGGCCTCTTATCCCGATGTTATGAGATTAAAGCAGCAGGATGAAGATCTGGATTCAGTGTGGCCTCCAATGAAACAGGCTCTTGGGCTGGCCATCAGCACCTGTGATACCATGCGTATCCAGGAAGGTGCAACCATGGCAGAGGATCTTCAGGGACGGTTAACCCATTTCTCAGAAGTTGTACATGAGATCGAAAACGCTATCCCGGAACTTTTGCAACGAAGGGAACAGACTTTGAACGAGCGTTTACAAAAACTCCTCGATAAGGTTCAACTGGATCCCCAGCGCCTGGCCCAGGAAGTTGCAATTCTTGCTGATAAAACCGATGTAACAGAAGAAATGGTTCGCTTAGACAGCCACATCAACCAGTTCCGAGCATTTCTTGATGCCGATGAAGCAACCGGAAGAAAACTTGATTTTCTTCTGCAGGAATTCCTGCGTGAGGTGAATACAATGGCCTCCAAAATTAATGATGCAGCTATTGCCCATCTCACCGTTGATCTGAAAGCAGAGCTAGAAAAAATGCGGGAACAGGTTCAAAATATAGAATAGAGGAAACGCTTTCATGCAACTTATTAATATCGGATTCGGCAATACAGTGATGGCTGATCGAATCATTGCAGTCGTCAATAGTGGATCTTCACCTGCGAGGAAACTCAAGGAACTTGCAAAGAACGGAAAAAAACTTGTTGATGTAACAGAGGGGAGGCGTACCCGCTCTCTTCTGGTTATGGATTCAAATCATGTTGTTTTGTCATCCATCCAACCTGACACCATCAGCCAGCGTCTGGCATCGCTGCAGTTAGAGTTACATGTAAGCAGCGTTCTAAAAGGGAAGGAGACAAAGTAGGATGAGTGTAAAGGAGGGACAACTTTTTATTCTTTCTGCACCATCCGGTACCGGAAAGACGACCATTTTGAAGAGAGTGATGGCAAATGTCACAAATCTTGGTTTTTCAATTTCTCACACTACTCGTGCGCCACGAAAAGGTGAGCAAAATGGTGTTGATTATCATTTTGTAACAGTTGCCGAATTTCAAACAATGCGTGAGAATAATCTGTTTCTTGAGTGGGCTGAGGTTCATGGGAATTTCTATGGAACCAGTCGTCCCGCCGTACTTGAACTATTGGAATCCGGTCAGGATATTATTCTTGATATTGATGTTCAGGGTGCCGCAATTATTGCTACTGATGCAACTGTTCATGGCGTTTCAGTTTTTGTGGCTCCTCCTTCTCTTTCAGAACTTGAAAAACGCTTGCGTGGTAGAGGAACAGATACTAATGAAACCATTGAATTGCGCTTAAATAATGCTGCAAAAGAAATGGATGCTACAGAAAGCTATGATTATCTTGTGATCAATGATGACCTAGAAGAAGCTGTAAGCACCTTGCAATCTGTGATCATCGCAGAGCGTAGTCATGGACACCGACTGCCCACTGGCGAACCCATTCAACTTAAGGGAGATGGAAAAAAATAATTATCCAAATAATGCGCCGAATTTTCGTTTGTCTTTTTCGTTGTGGCAACAGGCGCATAGCAGCGCTATGTAACTATTGCCACAACGAAGAAGACAAACGAAAGTAACCGTTCACCAGATATCAAAATTGGCAGTAAACCTGGTACTGTAGGCGTTTCCACCACCTCAGTAGTCGTTTACCGGTACCTCATTTTCCTCCGTTTGGGACTGCGTAGCATATGCAGTTATATGTGAGCAGGCGTAAACGGACGAAAATGAGGTGCTGGTGAATGCCTACGGACGAAAAGGCAAGCAGGATTGGATAAATATTTCTTTCCAGCTCCCAAGGAGTCAGTAAATGAAAAAAAATTCTAATCACCATCAGGGAAATGAACGAAAGATCCGCCTGAGTGAAGATCTTCTCTGGGGTATTCATCCGATATATGAGGCCCTGGAACAGGAGCCTCAACGAATCAGTGAAGTTTTCATTGTAAAAGACAGAAGGGGCGGAAAGCGCGAAGAAATTATCGAGAAAGCACGCGCTGCAGGAATAAAAATGAATTTTGTCTCTTCGCTTCGTCTCACCGGGGAAGATGCTTATCAGGTACGTCATCAGGGAGTCGTGGCTAAGATGTCGCAGACCAGTCTGATGCCCTTTGATGATTTACTGGATAAGTTTGATCGCCTGGTAAAGACAGGAAAAAACCCAGGACTTATCGTTCTTGATACCTTGCAGGATCCGCATAATATAGGCGCTATCATACGATCAGCCCATGCATCAGGAATGGATGGTGTTCTTGTTACCCGTGAACGTTCTGCACCCATTGGCGGTACTGCTGCTAAATCTGCAGCTGGTGCCATGTCTCATATTGATATTTGTCAGGTCACAAATCTTGCTCAATCATTGCAGGCCCTGAAAGAGGTTGGTGCATGGATATTTGGTGCAATAAAAGATGCTGATGCCAAGTCCCTTTATGAGACAGATCTGGTGCTTCCAGCCTGCATTGTTGTGGGCAGCGAAGGATCAGGGATACGTCCATTGGTTCGCAAACAGTGTGATGTCCTTCTTTCCATCCCCATGGAGGGGAAGCTGGATTCTTTGAACAGTTCAGTGGCTGCTGGTGTTATTATGTTTGAGATTTTGAGACAGCGCCAGAGTTGACTTTTTCTATTGTACTTCAGAGGGCTCTCGAAGAGATTGTTGCAAGATCTCTTGAGAACAGTGCCCGTTTTATCCATTATCTTGATTCAATCGAACAGTTTTCATCCTTTGAGCTGACAGCCTATGCTGCAGAATCCGGACTTGCGGGAGTGCGAATCATGCAGAGAGGAAGCATGACTGGCGTCAGTGGCCCGCTAGACTGGCTGGCAGAGAGTGCGGGGAAGCCGTAGGACTTCTCTTCTCCAACAAGGAGTGATATTGTATCAGGGACAGTGCAGAAAACAGCAGATTGACGTTGAACTTGATTGTGATCGGGATCTTTCAATTCCCGGTGACAGGATTCTGTTGGAACAGCTTTTTGAAAACCTTCTGAAGAACAGTGTGGAAGCACAGATAGATGGAGGAGTTATCAGGATAGTAATGAAGCGTCTGGAGAAAAGCTGACGTATGGAAATAGAGAATGGTGGATTCACATTGACTACTGAAGAAAGTGGGCTCCTTTTTGAACCATATTTTACACAGAAGAGTAAGGGAACAGGTCTTGGCCTTGTGATCAGTAAGAAGATCGTTCTGGCCCATAAAGGACAACTGGAATGGCAGGGTGATTTTGCCAGGAAGCGTATCAAATTGTTAATTACCTTACCACTGGAGATCTCATAACCCTGCCAAACTGGATAAGTGCCTTATCAGAAAATTTCTTTGAAAAAACAAGAAATTGTTCTGTATGGCTCTAAATTCGAGCGCCTAAATTGGGGAAGTTATTTCGTCCCCGTTCCTAAGAGA
>DQVD01000353.1 GCA_015661935.1 Desulfocapsa sulfexigens
CCTATACAAAAGTAAAACAGGAAATTTCCATCCATGGAGATCTTTCTGACATGGAAAAATCAGAAAGCAAGGAAAATCTTTTCCTGGATTTTGTGACAGATAGTGCAACTGGAAAGGCAGAAATCCCAGATCCGGATAGCCCGGTGCTGCTCCTTGGTGACAGCCATACCCTGGTTTTTTCTGTTGGTGGTGATTTACATAGCAGTGGCGCAGGTTTGTTTGATGCGTTAAGTGCAGATATTAAATTCCCTGTGGATCTTCTTGGAGTTAGAGGTTCCGGAGCAACACCGAGCAGGATTAAATTATATCAACGTTCCCGAAAAGATAAACTTTTTTTAGAAAAGAAGAAAATTGTTATCTGGTGTTTAAGTGCCAGAGAGCTCACAGGACGTGGCGGTTGGAGAAAAATTCCTATTGCAAAAAAGCAATAACGCACTATTGTCGTTTTTAAAAAAACGCACTGTGTTGGATAACATATACTTGAAATAAGAAATTTTCTAAAATTGAATAATTAAAATGAAAAATACTGCAAACTCACGACTATTGATGTCTATGTTAGTTATTTCAATTTCTCTTCTTCCTGTACAAGTCTCTTTGTGTCAGGCTGCAGCTACTCCAGAAAGCGTTCCTGTGGAATTGCCTGCTGAGGATAAAAAAGTTGCTGTTGAAGAAACTGATAAAGCAACAGTCCCTGAAAAACCCGTAAAGAAAGAACCTTTCATGTCCACTGGAATGATGATAGGTGTCGGGGCCGGCGCTGTTGTCCTGTTGGGTGGTGCCATCGCTCTAGGTAGTGGTGGAGGTGGAGATGACTCCTCTGATCCTGTTGTTCCCCCAACTATGGGTCAACTGGTGTCTCCGTGGAGTGCTGTGGGAAATCAGCCTGGCAGTGGAAGATCATACACTGGAACTTTTCATCTCTATAGTGGGGGGTCTCTTGGCTATGATTTAAATGTGAGTTCTGGAGAACATCTTGTTGGCGGCGGTAGCTGGAGAATCAACGGCTATCAATTGGACGTACATACAGATCATGGATCGCTTTACAGTGGTTCTTTTACTCCCGGGAATTATTCAATTATTCAAATGAATGCAAATACCCAATGGAATTTGACTCTTACGCGATAGAGTCCTGTTGTCTACACAAGTGGCTGTTTTTTGGTAATTTGATGAATTGATTAGCAATACAAATACGTAGTAAAATTATAAAGCAAGGATGACAGCTAATGTTGCTCCTTGCTTTTTTTGTTTACAGCATTTCGTAATTAAAACCTCTTCCAATTAGAATGAAACGACTGACATATATTCTCCGTTTGTTGATGACTGCAATGCTTCTTCTGTATGTCCTGCAGAAAGTCGGTCTATTTGATACTGAAAAACGTGCTGACCTGTTTGTGCTGCTGCGTTCAGTCAGTATCCCACTCTTGTTACTCTCTTTTTTTGTTTCTCTTCTTCTTAATCTTTCAAGTGCCTATAAATGGTTTTTGTTGCTACGTTCAAGGAGAATTGAGGTAAGCTTTTTTAGTGCCTGGGCTCTGTATATGATAGGTATTTTTTTTAGTCTGTTTTTACCAACTTCCATGGGAGGGGATTTAATACGAATCCATGAACTAGGTAAAATAACGGGAAAGCGAGCCGAAGCAGCAGCATCAGTATTTATAGAACGTTTTTCCGGAATGGTGATTCTTTTTCTACTGACTATCGTTGCTCTTTTTATGCAGCGTCAACTCTTGTCTGTTGCCTGGATGAGCTTGAGTTTGCTTGTTGCGGTTACAGCCAGTGGTGGAGTCATCTGGGTAATTGTTGATGAAAGGCCATATCGTTTTTTGAAGAAGTTGCTTGACGGTCGCGCCGCACTACTCGATAAGGTACTAACTAAACTAGATAAACTGCATGCAGCAGTTGTGGAATATCGGGATGACCGCTCTGCATTATTTGTTGCGCTGCTTAATACCTTTCTGTTTCATTTTCTTGCTGTTTTGAATGTGTATGTAACTGCGCTGGCTTTTAGTTCTGAGATTCACTTTTTTGAAATTCTGGTAGCAGTACCACTTATCATGTTTATCATGAACCTGCCCATTTCAATCGGCGGGATTGGTCTTATGGAATTCGCCTTTGTTTTTATCTTCGAACTCTCTGGATATGGTAGTGCTTTAGCGCTGTCGACTGCACTGTTGATGCGAGTGAAAATATTTTTTGATGCAGGACTTGGAGGAGTTTTGTATCCGTTAGTTTCTCGAAAAACGGCTGATAAATCTGAGACAGATCTTGAAGAGGCAGGTTCCTGAAAGTGAAGAAATCCCCACAAATAATACGTTTTACGCAGTGTGCCATAGGATCATTTTTGATATTTCTTCTGGTGGTCGGGAGCATTGCCCAGGAAAACAAAGCAACTCCTGATATCCAGGGAAAACTCATCTTAAATCTCAGCCAGATCATTGATCAGGCTAGATCTGCAAATCGAAATCTACTGCAGAATGCACTGATTGTACAAAACAATCAATATTCTTTGCAGAGTGCGGAGTCAGAATTTGATTGGAAGGTTCGTCCCGTTGCTAATGTGGGCCTTTCTAATAGCGAAAATTCCACTGAACAGGCAAGTGGTATTTCCGGGCAGATATCGAAAAAAAACAGTTTGGGGATAGAAACAGCTTTTTCGCCTTCTGTTGCTTATGTGAATAATGATGGTGTCTCATCCGGTGTTGGCGTGTCGCTTTCTGTCCCTCTTTTTCGTGGATTTGGCAAAGAATTTAATTTCGATTCGATTTATGCCGCAGATTTTGCTTTGGAATCAAGTGTCAGAAATGTGTATCTGGCAGAAGTTGAAAAGATAATAGAAACTGTGAGCCTAGCCTATGAGATTGTCAGGCAGCAGACACTCGTTACTCTGTTTAGTGAGCAGAACAATCGTTTGTTGAAGCATGTTGTCACCATAGAAATTATGGAAAAAACAGGCTTGGGAAACCAGATTGATACCTACAGGGCTCAAATTCGGCAAAAAGATGTTCAGGATCAGCTTTCTTCTGCCATGCAAAAGTATCAGGTATCTCTTGATCGTTTGAAGGTTCTTTTGGCCCTTCCCATGGATACCGATCTTGAAATTGATATTCCTCTATCATATGAGTTGACAGAACTTGAAATCGAAGAAGCAGAACAAATTGCACTTGATAACAGATTGGAGATCGAACAATCAACAGCGGATCTTGTAGAAGCCAGAAGGAAATCCAGAGTCGCTGAAAAACGAATCCTTCCGGATTTGAGTTTTGTTGCAAGATATCGGAAAAATGCTTTCCTTGAGGGGATCGATGCAAATGAATCCTATAATGATGATTACTGGAGTATAGGTTTTAGCAGTGACACCGACATTTCAAGGAGTGCAGAAAATGCCTCATACCAACAAAGCATCATTGATGTGCGCCGTATGCAACTAAAGCTGGCTACAAAGCGGGATATGATTATAGCTGAGGTGAAGAATTGTTTAACTGCACTGAGCAAAGAGGCTCAAAGCATTCGTTTGCGCCAGGAACAAGTTCTTCAGGCAAAGGGAAAGAGAAGACTGGCTGAGATTAAATTCTCCCATGGAATGGGCGGGAATTTTGATTTTATTGAGTCTGAAACAGAACTACAGCGTGCAAAAGCTAATTTGTTAACAGGAAAAATAACTTATATTGTAGGTCAATATAGACTTCGGGCAGCATTAGGGACTTTGATTACACGATGACTGTAAAATCAAAATACCTGGCACTTTTTTTACTCTTATCACTGATATGTGCCGGGATCTTTGTAATTCCACAACAAAATGTCCTATCAAAAGGGGATGATGATTTACTCGTAAGCACTGTACAGCGCGGTAATATTGCAATTTCAATTCATACTGTCGGTGTTATTGATGCCGCAAAATCACATATGGTTTCCTCTGATCTAAGAGGAAATAA
>DQVD01000265.1 GCA_015661935.1 Desulfocapsa sulfexigens
CTATTAAGAACTGAAAGAAACTGTCCAAGCAGAACTTCCTTGGAAGGAAGTTTGGACAGAGCAATCATATCTTCTGTAGATATCTTCTCTCCATCAAGGGCGGCAGAACGAATTTGCATTTTCTCATGTTCTTCTGCAAATTTCGCTACTGCCTTTGCTGGTGCAACCGGATCATCATAGCCCATTACTACGGCTGTGGTTCCTGTGAAATCATCAACAAGCATATCACAGGCTGTATCCGCTACTGCCCTTTTAAGAAGAGTGTTCTTTGCAATTCGTATTTCTGAATCGCAGCCACGCAACTGAATGCGCAACTCCTGTAACTCAGAAACCGTCAAACCACAATAATCTGTTACCACAGTGAAAGTGGCACGGTTGAATGAATCATTCAACTCGGAGACTATAGCTGTTTTATCATCACGGTTCAAAGTACTCCTCCTTTATCTAATCGGTTTTAAATTACTCTTTTGCTTTATCCAAAAAACTGAATAAAACGCCTTAGAGTCTCAACAGCGGATACGGTAAAATATATCTTTATCGGAAATATTTCCCTTTGCCTCGGCAGGACACTTACGTGATTAAACCTTGCGGAACCTGCTGTCTTCGACTTTTTGTATTAGTACTACTTTATATTATAAAACCGCTACCTACTTAACTGCAGCAGTAAGAGCGATAGGATCGAGCTTTATACCAGGTCCCATTGTGGACGACAGCGTAATGGAACGAAGATAGATACCCTTAGCAGAGGAAGGTTTGAGCTGAATAACTTTTTCAACAAAAGCTTTCAGATTGTCTATTATTTTTTCTTCTCCAAAAGAACACTTTCCGATACCAGCATGAATAATACCAGTTTTTTCAACACGAAAGTCAACCTTACCACTCTTAATTTCCTTTACAATGTTGGCAATATCAAATGTAACTGTTCCAAGTTTTGCATTAGGCATAAGATTTCTTGGTCCCAGAACACGACCAATCTTACCTACGGTACCCATCATATCAGGGGTGGCAACTGTTTTATCAAAATCAAGCCAGCCTTCCTTGATTTTAACAACCAGATCATCACCACCAACAAAATCAGCGCCAGCTTCTTTTGCTTCGGTCTCTTTATCGCCCTTAGCAAAGACAAGAACTCTAATCTCCTTTCCGGTTCCGTGTGGTAGCACAACAGATGATCGAACCATTTGATCGGCGTGACGTGGATCAACTCCTAGTTTCATTGCAATATCAATAGTCTCATCAAATTTCACAAAACTACTTGAAAGAACATGTTTTACAGCTTCCTCAAAAGCATAGTGTGCTGTAGTATCAAGATTTTCTATTTTATTTCTATAATTTTTTCCGCGTTTCGGCATATCAGCCTCCTACTCTCCAAGACCGTTTTCTTCTACAGTTCGGTCACAGCAGTATGTTAAGTTATTAAGAAAAGGCGAAAGGCTTAAGGCTAGAGGAAAAGATAAGAAATGTTTTTAATCATTGCCCTCAGCAATCAATCCTTAGACCTCAATACCTGTAGAAATCAATCTACAACTGTAATACCCATACTTCTGGCAGTACCAGCAATGATTTTGCTTGCTGCATCAATATCGTAAGCGTTAAGATCAACCATTTTTGTTTCGGCAATCTCACGTACCTTATCCATACCAATTTCCGCAACACGTTCAATCTTTGGGTTAGACGAGGCTTTCTGCAGCCCTGCAGCTTTCATCAAGAGAACTGATGCTGGAGTTGTTTTGGTAATATAACTAAACGATCTATCCGCATAGACGGTAATGACAACGGGAACAATAGTATCACCCATAGCCTGGGTCTTTGCATTAAAAGCCTTACAAAATTCCATGATGTTCACGCCATGCTGACCAAGTGCTGGTCCTACAGGTGGCGATGGATTGGCTTTTCCGGCCGGAATCTGTAATTTTATGTATGCCGAAATTTTCTTGGCCATTTTGAACTCCTACTCTACTGGAGAGCTTTTTTTATTTCTTTCTTATACTAACTTACAATAACAATTTATTTCAATCTCAGGTATTTGAAACCTGTATATATTCCAATTCCACGGGCGTCTCTCTACCAAATATTGACACCATAACTTTTACTCTGCCCTTATCAGGATATACTTCATCAACAATACCCTGGAAATTTGCAAATGGTCCATCGGTAACCCGAACAGCTTCTCCAATCTCAAAGATAACTTTTGGTCTTGGGACTTCTGCGCCATCCTGAATGCGACCAATTATTTTTTGCGCATCAGCATCTGGGAGTGGTGTTGGATTTTCATCGTCTCCAACAAAGCCAACAACGCGGGGCATATTATCATGAAGTACATGCCAGGTTGTATCATTAAGATCCAAGGAAACAAGCATGTATCCAGGGAAGAACTTCCTTGCGGATGTTTTACGTTTCCCTTTGATCATCTCAACTACTTGTTCAGTCGGAATCAAAATTTCTCCAAATGAATCTTCCAGCCCTTGTTTTCTGATTCTATCCTCGAGGGTCAGCTTGACCTTATCTTCAAAGCCTGAATGAACCTGCAATATGTACCATTGTATTGCCATGAGTTTGTTATCAGTAAAGAGTAATGCCTGAAACGTACAGTATCAAGCTTGAATCAATGAGAAAACCGGAGTTTGTTCAGGTTAACGAAGAACTGAATCGATTAGTTTCCCGAGTATCAAATCAACAGAGCCGAGATATATAGAAGCAAGGATAGAAAATACAATTACAACACCAGTTAAAGCAACTGTTGTCTTCCTGTCCGGCCAGACAATTTTAGTAAATTCGACTTTAACTTCATCAATGAATATTTTGATTTCCGAAGGAGAAAAAGGTGATTTTTTAACCTTTTCCAATTCCTGTCGCTTGATGGCCTTTGTCTTTTTACCCATGTCTGCTACCGCTTCCTGTCAATACAACTTTGATGGCATAGTAAAAACTCAGCATCTGCTTCGTAGCTACAAAATTTCTACGATTACAGCGTATGCTACCATGCCGTAATAATAAATATCTTGTACGCCTTGCATATGGAGTTTCTCGAATTCTACGCGTATCTACTTAGTCCCATAAGTGTTTGGCTTGTTACGAACTGGTCAACTTTAACCAATATCCAGCGAACCATATACAACAGATGGCAGGCCAGGAGGGACTCGAACCCCCAGCATCCGGATTTGGAATCCGGCGCTCTACCAATTAGAGCTACTGGCCTGCATGCATAATGAAACTATTTTGTTTCTTTATGCGGTGTATGCGTTCTACAAAAAGGACAATATTTATTAAATTCCAATTTTCCTGGAGTATTTCTTTTATTCTTGGTCGTCGTATAATTACGATGCTTACATGTCCCACATGCAAGAGTAACAATATTTCTCATTATAAATCCTGATATCAAAACCACCTGATGCAAAAGACACAAGTGTTTTTGGTAAGTTTTATTTAGGGACGTATACTAAATAAACTGAACAAATTAATGTCTTTTTATCCGTCTTCCGCGTTGTTCGTTGGTCACATAACCCGTTATGTTCCCGCCTCTCGACTTGAATACGAAAAAAAATGTCAAATGATTTTTGTTCAGCTTATTTAGTTCCCGTTCCTTATTCGATAATTTCACTAACAACGCCTGCGCCAACTGTTCTGCCACCCTCACGGATAGCGAAACGCAGACCAATATCCATGGCAATCGGAGTAATGAGCTCGCCAACAACATGTACGTTATCGCCAGGCATTACCATCTCGACGCCCTCATCAAGAGTGATAACTCCGGTTACGTCGGTGGTTCTAAAGTAGAACTGGGGACGATATCCATTAAAAAACGGAGTATGACGCCCGCCCTCATCTTTACCAAGGATATAGCATTCTGCTTTAAACTTGGTGTGAGGGTTGATGCTTCCCGGAGCAGCGAGAACCTGACCACGCTCAATTTCCTCACGTTTAACACCACGAAGAAGAGCACCGATATTGTCTCCTGCCTGTCCTTCATCGAGAAGTTTGCGAAACATCTCAACACCTGTACAGGTTGTCTTGATGGTTTCTTTGATTCCTACAATTTCAACCTCATCACCAACGTGTACGATTCCACGCTCTACTCGACCGGTGGCAACAGTTCCACGACCGGAGATGGAAAACACATCTTCAATTGGCATAAGAAAAGGCTGATCAACATCACGCTCAGGCTCTGGAACATAAGAGTCAATGGCATCCATAAGTTCGTTAATACATTTTGCAGCTTCAGGATCTTCAGGGTTTTCCAGAGCTTTCAATGCAGAGCCATGTATGATTGGAATGTCATCCCCAGGAAACTCATACTTGTCAAGCAACTCACGAAGTTCCATCTCTACAAGTTCAATCAGCTCTTCATCGTCAACCATGTCGCATTTGTTTAAGAAAACAACAATTGCGGGAACACCAACCTGACGAGCAAGAAGGA
>DQVD01000390.1 GCA_015661935.1 Desulfocapsa sulfexigens
ACCATGGAAACCGTACTCCCCTTTTTTTTTCTTATGCTCATTGGCCAATTGCTGCGCCACATCCCTGTCTTCCCTAAGAAGACCGATGTAAGTCTGAATCTGTATGTTATTTATATTGCTCTTCCGGCTCTCACCTTGCAGCAGGTACCAAATCTGGATTTTTCAGACAACATTCTCTCACCACTGATCATGCCCTGGCTGGTGATTCTCTTCTCAAGTGTAGTCGTCTTGCTTTTATGTAAAACGATGCGCTGGCCAAAAGAAATAACCGGGTCACTGCTGTTGATGGTTCCTCTCGGAAATACTTCTTTTCTGGGAATCCCGATGGTAGAGCAATTTTTTGGCAGTGCTGCTATTCCTTATGCCGTTCTCTATGATCAATTTGGCTCATTTCTGGCATTATCTACTTACGGGACACTGATCCTTGCTCTTTATGGATCCGGCTCAAGACCTGGTATAGTATCTATTTTAAAAAGGGTTTTTCTTTTCCCGCCTTTTCTGGCTTTAGTTGCGGCCCTTTTTATGCATGGCAAAACATATCCGGATTGGATGTCCACATTCCTCTCCATGGCCGCAGCATCTATGGTTCCGGTAGTTATGGTGGCCATCGGTTTTCAAATGCGGCTTTTTCTGCCCAAAGATGAATTGCTGCCACTTGCCGGCGGACTTGGCATTCGGCTCTTACTCACGCCCATTATTTTCCTTTATATTTGCAAGATAACTGGTTTATCCGGCCCTGCGACACTGGTTTCACTATTCGAAACAGCCATGCCGCCAATGGTTACAGCCGGAGCACTAGCATCCATTGCCGGTTTAAAACCACGACTCAGTTCAGCCATGGCAGCCTATGGTATTCTAGCTGCCTTTTTCACCCTGCCCTTTATTCACAGCCTGTTCTGAGGATTCCATCGTTTTATCAAAAGAGAACCTATTGCACTATCTTGCCATCGAGCAATAAACCTAACTCTTCCGGAGTATTTACCGGCATTTTACAGGTAAAATCTTCGCACACATAAGCAGTGGCCTTTCCAGCAATTTTCGTAGCTGTCTTTAAAAACTGTAGCTCTTTTTCAAGAAAGTTTTGATTTTCACCACTGTCAGCCAGAATCAGAGTCGAATTTGGAAGATACCTGGAATGTACTTCATGGAGCAACAATTCCGTTTCGGCATCTCCCTTCGTACCAACAATCACAATCTGCTTTGCTTTATCCATCTGGAAAGCCATGGCACTAAGCATCAAAGGCATGGCCGGAGGATACTTTGCAAGGATTGCGACGAAAGAGTTTATGCTTTTCTGAGCAATACCCTCCCACTCCTGATTACCAACCAAGACAGAAAGGCGTAGAAAATTGAGTACACTTACTGAATTGCCGGATGGTTCTGCACCATCGTAGGCTTCCTTTAATCTGGCAAGTAAATCAGCAGATTCGGGGGTATCATAAAAGCCACCCTGCTCATCACTAAATTCGGCAATCTGTTTTTGACTGAGCTTCACAGCCTGCTGCAGTCGTGATAGATCATGGGTAGCATGATAAAGATCGAGTAACCCCTGGATCAAAAAGCTGTAGTCAGCAAGCCCTGCCGGATACTTGGCTTCACCATCCCGAAACCGCCGTTTTAATTCACCATCCTCAATTAAATTTCCCAAAAGAAAATCTGTGGCTCTGTTTGCTGCCACTAAATATCGTTTTTCACCCAAAACAACCGCAGCCTTTGCAAAAGCTGAAATCATAAGCCCATTCCAGGCGGTGATTATTTTATCATCCAGATGAGGTGCTGTTCGTTTTTCTCGTTTTGTAAGAAGTTTTTCTCTGGCTGTCTGCAATAAAATTTGTGCCTTTTCCTCACTCACGCCAGCCTTGCGTGCAACTTCTACAAGATCATATTTTTGATAGAGAATATTACACCCAGTAAATTCATTTTGCGGATCGTGTAGAGCATTACCACCTTTTTGCACTCCGTAAAATGGTTTTACAATGGTGGCTTCGTCTTGTGTCAATTCACCATCAAGTTCTTCTTCCGTCCAGAGATAATAAGCTCCTTCACTATGCTCTTCCGGATTATAAGGATTTTCAGAATCAGCATCTTCAGCAGAGTAAAAACCTCCATTCTTGTCCTGCATATCACGCAATACATAGTCAAGCGTTTCAACGGCTACCTGTTTATAAAGCGGATTACCGTTCAACTGATAAGCTGATAAGTATTGCAGCACCAGTTGACTCTGGTCATAAAGCATCTTTTCAAAATGGGGAATTCGCCACTGCCCATCCACCGAATAACGATGAAAGCCGCCACCAATTTGGTCATACATACCACCTGCCGCCATACGCTCAAGTGTAACTAGTGACATATCGCGCGCTTCAGTCACACCAGTGCTTTTATAATAACGCAAAAGAAAATCCATAACCACTGGACGCGGAAACTTAGGAGATTGACCAAAGCCACCGTATTTTGGTTCATAGCTTTCTGCTATCTGGGTAAATCCTTTTTTTAACCATGCCGCATCAACTTCTTCGCTACCACTCTGAGTTTTTTTCTGAATATGCGCCGTCACCTGATCTGCGGTAAGCGATAACGTAACCCGATCTGTCCGCCAGGCGGTATGTATTGCCTGCAAAATTTCCATAAACCCAGGCCTCCCATGTGCAGATTGAGGAGGGAAATACGTCCCTGCATAAAAGGGTTTTGTATCAGGAAGAAGAAACAACGACATGGGCCATCCACCTCCACCGGTCATGGCGCGGGTAGCTGCCATATAAATCTGGTCAATTCCGGGACGTTCTTCTCTATCCACTTTGATGGAAACAAAGTTGGCATTTAAAAAATCGGCAATCACCTGATCCTCAAAGGACTCATGGGCCATAACATGACACCAGTGACAAGTAGAATAACCAATGGAAAGAAAAATAGGTTTATCTTCTTTTCTGGCAAGTTCCAGTGCTTCAGTCCCCCATGGGTACCAGTTCACTGGATTATATGCATGCTGTTGTAGATAGGGGCTTTTTTCGTGGAGGAGATGATTTGCTTGCGAATTTTTCATGCCGACTCCTGTGTTTTCACCATGAACCTGCCCGACAGGCAGGATAAGCAAAGTGGTAAGCAAAAGAAAAAGAGTATGTATTGAGATCTGTTTTAGGTGTATCATAATCCACTACTGTAAGTCTTGACACCAATTAATCAATAACAATTCTCACTTTAAATAAGTACTCCACCTCTTCCCGAGTCAGGTACTTTAGCCACACCTTCAGAACTCTTGATCTAGGCGGTAACTCCAGAGCTATCTTGTTTATCTGTAATACATTGAAATAAGGAGGAATACAGCAACAAAACAAAAGAAAATCAGACATTGCATCCG
>DQVD01000061.1 GCA_015661935.1 Desulfocapsa sulfexigens
ATCTTTCATTATAGTAATTATCAAACTCAATCCCCATCCGTTTTAAGGTCGAAGAGATATCTGCAAAAATAATTTCGACAGCCTTTTCAGTAAATGGAAGGGTATCTGATTGCCCGATTAAACTATCACCTTTTTCGTCAATAAGTTCTTGGGCGATATCTCTTATGTAATCACCTTGATATCCGTCTTCAGGGAATAAATAGCTCTCCCCCTGCAATTCCAGATAGCGAGCCTGTGTAGATTGCCCAAGAACACGCATTTGGCGACCAGCATCGTTAAAATAGTATTCGCGGTAGACAGAATATCCGGTTGCTTCGAGCAGGCGAGCTATGGTATCACCCAAAATAGCCTGACGACCATGACCAATACTTAAAGGGCCAGTGGGGTTGGCACTGACAAATTCGACCATTACTTTTTTGCCTTTACCAATGGTGGATTTGCCGTAATCTGTTCCTGCTGCATAAACAGGATGGAGGACATCCTGCCACACCCTCTGTTTTAAAAAGATATTTACAAAACCGGGACCTGCGATTTCCAGCTTTTCAATCATTGAGTCATCACTATTTAGCATTTCGGCTAAAACTGATGCTATTTCACGAGGATTTTTTTTCTCCATCCCTGCCATAACCATGGCCATATTTGTGGAATAATCACCCTGCCCTTCCCTTTTGGGAATCTCAAGAGAATATTTCCCGGCAGCTTTATCGGACCACTTTCCTTCACTAACACCTCGTTTAAAACAGGCATCAACCAGATTTTGCAGATCTTTGATTATCATTTAAATGCACTTTCGTTCGTTATTATTTCCAAAGAGACAGAGCACCTCATAGGAGATACTATCCATCCAACCAGCAATTTCATCACCACTGATGGTATCATTGCCCTGCGAACCAAGAATTGTAACAGGATCCCCGGCCTTTACTTTTTTGATATTTGTGACATCCACCATACATAAATTCATGCAGATCCTCCCCAGTATTTTGGCTCGTTTTCCGTGAATGAGCACTTCACCTTTATTAGACAGGCGTCTGGATAAACCATCTTCATAGCCCACGGGTAGAACAGCAATCCGGCTTTCAGTCTTGGTGATACAGGTGTGTCCGTAGCTCACTCCAACATTGGCAGGAACCGTTTTCACCTGCAACACCTGAGTATTGAATTCCATGGCAGGTCGTAACAACTCGTCCTTTTCAAATTCAACGCCAGTTAGACCATCGGGATAGTAGCCATATAGAGCAATTCCTGCTCTTACCATATCACAACAGGTTTCAGGAAAGTATAGAATCCCACCGGAGTTTGCAGTATGTTTGATAAGCCCTCCCGTACCTAGCCTTTTAAAAACACGAAACTGTTCGGATGTGTGTGGTGACTCCCGTTCATCTGCTTTTGGAAAATGACTTGCCATACCTTCCATTTTTATACCTGGAAGAGTTGCCAACTCAGAGATGAAGTCATCAAGCGTATCAACCATCAGCCCAAGCCGGGTCATACCGCAATCCACTTTCACATGTACAGAAATAATTGTATTCCGTTTTACTGCCTCAACTGAAAGAGCTTGTGCACTTTCAATATTATAGATAACCGGCACAAGATCATGCTTAAAAAAAAGCGGGACATCGGAATGAACGAACCCAAGAAAAACAAATATATTACTTTGAATCCCTGAATTCCGCAGCCGAACTCCTTCACCAACTTCAGCAACACCAAAATCGCTGCATCCTGCCTGAGAAAAAGCAATCGCAGCCTCTTCCATGCCATGACCATAGGCGTCTGCCTTTACCATGGCAAGCAACCTCACTTCAGCCCCTATTCGTTTTTTAAGCAGACGGTAATTATGGCGGAGGGCAGACTTGCTGACCCTAATCTGATTAAACGATTCACCAGACATAATAAATTATTCTTTTCCACTCTGTCCAGATGGTTTAGCATCAATATTCTTCCAGGAAATCCAAGCATTTCTACTGGAAAAAAGTAATCCCCAGCCAAGGGAAACATAGAACAAGCCAAGGAACTCTTTAGGCAGAGAGGAGTTTCGAATAAGACATCCTGCAGTCATCATCAGCAGAATCAACAACCAGGTTTTAACAGAATAGACACCACAAAGACATCTTCCATCACGCGAGTCAATAATCCGTTTTATGTTTTTTTTAGCAGATTTATCCAGCAGAAAAAGTGATTTTATAGTTCCGATAAGCAAAGCGGGAATGGCTATCCACAACTGATCAATACCTTTCAGCCAGACAATCCCACGCGACATCAACATACAACCAACAACTGTCCATAGCAAAGCAGCGACGAATAAATGAACCGAGCGGGGAGCATTCGATTTAAACAAGGAAAGTTTTTTAGCCATTAGTATTATAAACCCTATAAACTAGACAAGCCCACCCCCCCCAAAGGGGAGAATGGGCTTGCATCATACTGATTTCTAAGTAGCTTAGACTTCAGTAACGGTGATAGCACCTTCAGGACAAACCTCAACGCAAGTCTCACAACCAAGACACTCGTCTTCTTCAACAACTTCAGCTTTTCCCTCTTCCATCTCAAAAACCTGAGCGGGACAGGCGTTTACACATTCTTCATCACCAGAACATTTGTCTTTGTCTACAATAATTTCCCAAGCCATAACAACCTCCTAAAATAAATAAGAATTAGAAAACAGATACAAAAGGCATCTGTCTTAGTTTCCATAAGCAATCACGCATTTTGGAACTCCCGTTTCATGTATAAACCAATTAATTCACCACCTGTTGTTTGTCAAGGATAAAGTCCATATTTACCGGGCTACATTAGACAATCCTTAACTGCTTTTCTGTGACAATAATAGATCAATTTTAACTGGAAAATCATTGACCACTGACGCATCTGTCTTATAATGAATTTCTTGGATCAATAATAATCGAAACTGAGAGAAAACATATAATGGCAAAGAAAAAGAAATCATCAAAGAAAGTTAAAAATATAAAACTTGTAGCTGAAAAAAATGAAGAAGCCATGGTTGAGGGAATCCTTGAAGGAAGTCCGGATGGCATCGGCGTTGTGATAGTCAGGTTGGAATGTGGCTGTAAGAAAATGGCTGCCGTTGCAAAAGATGGCGAGCCTGCATCAAAACTTATCATGTATCGTGATCAGGCCGAAAGTATTTGTGATAAGTGTAAAAAAGACAACGGCGACTATATGCGTGTCACTGAGGCGTTCATACACTGGAGTAAACCGGAACCAAGTGATTCTGTTAAAGAAAGAATCAATGCTAAAGTATTGGGAAATGCTCCTGCTGTTAATTAATGTTTCCCTTTTTCCAGGAGCATGTGTGGGATTACGTTTATTTACCAACTTCTACCAAGACTGAAGATTTCAGATCTATTCTGTCTTCCTCTTTTATATTTTATTATTCAAATTTTCAGAGAACTTGCAATTACCCATAGTAAAGGGTATCATCATAACGTTTTTTTATCTGTCTCAAACAATATATTAAGGCCATTGGCCATATAAGAAAATGAACCACCATTCAGCCGGGGATCAGATCTATGAGCACAAAATTTAACATTATTTACGGTAGTTTTTTAGCTTTACTTGTCATTACGATGTTCTGGGTTTTTTCTATGGAAAAAAGTGCTCAACTTGCCTTGGACATAAAAGATGTTCAGCACACTGTAGAGAAAAAAGATCAAGTAATCGCAAGCCTTCAGCAAACACTTAAAGAAACTGAAGCTTTAGCCAAAAATGTTACAGATAAAAACAGAGTAATTCCCAAACTCACTAAAAATATAGCAATTCTTGAAGAAGAAATTGTTGCATACAGGCAAACTCTGGAAGAAGAAAAAACTGCATACAAGCAACAGTTGGAGAAAAAAAACACTGCATACAAGCAACAGTTGGAGGAAAAAAACACCGCATACAAACAACACCTGAACTCACTTAAGGGTGAGTTACAAATTCTACAAACACAAATCGACGATCGTTCCACAGAATTGCAAACTCTTAAAAAAGAGTATATTGAGCAACAGCAAGTTCTTGCTCAGACAGAAAAAGCTAAACTTTCCTCCAAAGCAAAAACCAGCGAACTCGCAGAAGCGCTTACTGCATCACAGGAATTGCTCAATCAAAAAGAAGAGCAATTAAATCAATTAACAGCGGCACTTGAGGAAAAAGCTTCTTCTATCGAATTATACAATAATAAACTTCAAGCCACCGAAGAACTACTTAGCCTTTCTGAATCAAAAAATGCCATAAATGCAATGAATATATCCCTGATTCTTGACGAATTACGGGGTAAAAGCCCCTTATCTACCGGCAAAGGCATCCAGTCAGCAACCGGGCAGAGTGGTTCCAGCGCAACAACAAAGATGAATCTTACCCTGATTCTTGATGAGCTCATCCAGAAAACTCAGCTTGCCAACGCATTGCAAAATAAGATTAATTTGCTTGCGACAAAAGGCTCTCAATCAGGAGCCAGCCAGCAGAGTCAACAAAGCATAGAAGAGACAAGTGAGCTTTTTAAAGCAACAAACGCCGCAATTACAATGAATATGTCCCTTATTCTTGATGAGCTACTGGCCAAAACCCAATTAGCAGATGAACTGCAGGCTCAAATCAATATTCTTAAGGGGGCCAAAGAAAAAAGTACACCACCCTCAAAAGTTACTGCGGTAACAGAACTTCAGGCTCTTATGAAAAAAATGGGCAGGAAGCAAGTTTCTCTTTCCCGGGTGGAGAAACAACTTCTGGAAGCAAATTCTCAAATTCAGGAACTTAAAACATCTCAGGAAACCTTGCAGTCAAATGTTGATGACCAAAACGCTCTCATCCAAACTCTCCTGACAGATTTACAGAGCAAAGAAGACCTTCTTTCTTCAGCAAATGACAAACTTAAGCAACAACACCTTAACAATCAGGCCACGACCGATGAACTTGATAAACTCCGAATTGAGACTAAGGAAGCTAATCAAAAACTTGCAGAATTACAAAAGAGCATAGAGAATAAGGATCTGGAACTTGAAACAACAGTAAAACAGGCTCACTCAATTGCTGCCCCTCTGAAAGAAAAGGTTACTTCTCTTGAGTTACAACTTGCCGATGCCCTAAAAACAAATGTAACATTAGCTGACGAAAAAAACATTCTCAACCAGGAGTTTATATCCGTGAAGTCTTCTCTTGAGAAGGCTCTCACTCAAGTCGCACTACTCACCACTGGCATCGAGAGTGCCAAAACCGCGCTGCAACATGAAGAAGATACTCGCCTCTCATTAACATCAGAAGCAGAAGGAACAAAACTTGCCCTTAAGCAGGCTCAGGAAAAGTATACTTCGCTATCGAATAAGTTCGCTGAACTTGAAGCCGACTTAACAAACAAAACCTTACTGCAAGCTGAGCAAATCACATCCCTTGAGCAGCAATTGGTGAAAACTAACGTAACGTTTGCTGATGAAAAAAGCGCTTTAATTGCCCAACTCGCAGAACTCCAATCCACAAACGATTCACTCAGCAAAGAGCTTGTGCCTGCACAAGCCTCTCTTAAAGAGGCCCTCGCACAAGTTGCGCAACTCACCACTGATATCCAAACAGCTCGGCAACAGGAAGAAGCGCGCCTCTCTGCAAGAACTGAAGCAGAGGCCACTAAGCTCGCTCTTGAGCAGGCTCAAAAAAAATATACCAGCCTAAAGAGTCAGTACACTGAACTTGAGGCTGAATTTAAAAATACAAGTGCTAAACAAGCGGAAAAGATCACTTCATTGCAAGGCCTTTTGCAACAACAAACTGCTTCAACGGAA
>DQVD01000003.1 GCA_015661935.1 Desulfocapsa sulfexigens
ATATTTTATGCGCCCTATCTCCGCTTTAAAGGCAATATTTACTACTGCAAGGGGAAATATCAAAAATACAAGGTTGTGGACACAACCAGGCAGGGATTTAACGCAGGAGCCTTACCGCCGTCCCTTGGGTTGAGACCACAGGCTATGCCTGTATCCCTTGTAACAGATGAAGTGGAAGGGGTTTTTCTTCAGCAGACAATAAAAGCCAGAACCTTGCTCGAACGTGCAGCCCAATTAACACTACTTGATTCTAAAAACATCAAGGCTCCATTTTATCACCGTGCCTATATCGGTGAAACCTTAAGCTGTATCTACCTGCCCATATATATTGACGAAGAAGTACTCTACGATGGTGTAACCAACAAAGTACTGGCTCGTGGTGGGTCTGCTGAGATGATGCGCCAAAGTGGAGACAGGTTTCGCGCGAACTGGACACCGTATTTCCTGGCCACCCTATGTCCTAGGTGTGGTGATTCTCTTGCAGGAGAACATGATAGCCTGGTTCTTTCCTGTTATAACTGCCATTCTTCATGGGAAGAAAAACAGGGTGGCTTTAAGGAGATTTTATGGAGTTGTATCCGTTCGAATCATAAAGGGCTATACTCACTTCCTTTCTGGAAGATTCAAGTGAGTTCAACTGGAATCCTGATGAAAAGTTTTGCGGATTTTTTACGCCTTACGAATCAACCGGTGGTCATCCGGAAGAGTCATGAAGAGAGGCAGCTTGCTTTTTTTGTGCCTGCTTTTAAACTCAGGCCTTCAACGTTTTTACGACTTGGGAAAAACCTGACACTTACTCAGGCAAAAATTCCAAAGGGAGAAGCATCCATGGTAAAGAGGATGCATCCGGTAACCTTGCAGCGAAAAGAAGCCATTCAGGCATTGAAAAGTGTGTTGGCCGGTGCTGCATCAAATAAACAGTATCTTTTACCACGTCTGCCTGAAATACATTTCCATCCGTTAGATACAGAGTTAATTTACCTTCCGTTTTTTGATAAAGGGCATGATTTCGTTCAGGAACATACTGGAGTTTCCCTGGAAAAATCTGTGTTGCGTTTTGGTCGTAAGCTGTAATAATAGAAAGCTATGGAAAATCACGAGAAATATATGCATGTTGCACTTCAGCAAGCAAAGGAAGCTCTGGAGCAGGGAGAGTTTCCGGTGGGGGCAATCTTTGTTTATGAGGGGCAGGTTATTGCCAGCGGTAAGCGTGCTAATACGCAGCAACTGAAAGAGACGGTAAATGAGATAGATCATGCAGAAATTCTCGCCTTGAGAAGCTTTCTTGCGCAAGAGACAACTATTCCGGCAGCAGAAGTGACAGTATATTCCACCATGGAACCCTGTCTCATGTGTTATTCCACCATGATCTTGAATGGTATCCGAAATATGGTGTATGCCTATGAGGATGTAATGGGAGGTGGAACAAATCTCCCACTCGAACGATTAAATCCCCTCTATGTCGAGATGAAAATCCATATTGTTTCAGATGTGCTTCGTGAACAAAGCCTTGAGTTGTTCCAACAATTTTTCTCAAATCCCGAAAATCTCTATTGGAAAGATTCCCTGCTTGCCAACTATACACTGAACCAGTAAATTATGTTTTAACCCTCAGTCTTTTACACCTTAAGCCCTCTACCCCGCAAAATGACTTCAAATGCCAGAACCGTCGGCTTTCAAGCCGGAGAAAGAAATGTTTTCTTTCATATTCTCACCGCCTGTAACCTTTCCTGCCGACACTGTTACATCAATATCGGCCAACATGGGACAACAACTCTAACACGAGAAACCATGGAAAAATGGCTGGAACTTTTTGCTGATCCCGATAAAAAATCCAACGTGATATTTTTGGGCGGAGAACCCACCATGCATCCAGATCTTGCACACGGTATTGCGAAGGCAAAAGAATTGGGCATGGCGGTAACTGTCGATTCCAATGGCTATCTGTTTAATGATCTGCTCGAGAAAACAAGTCCTGAATTACTTGATTATTTAAGCTTTAGCCTTGACGGCCCGGACGCCATGGTGAACGATCCCATTCGAGGAGAAGGCGTCTACGATGTGTGTACGGAAAATATGCGTAAGGCTGTTAAGATGAAATACAATGTGTCAGTAATCTATACAGTTTCAAGTCTAAATATTGAACATCTCCATCGAATGATTCCACTCCTTACAGAAATTGGTGTGAAACGATTTTTTATTCAGGTGATTGGGCTTCGTGGAAATTCCGCTCAGGATTCCGTTGGGGGACAGGGATGGCAGGTGAGCCCGGAACAGTGGCTTGATATTGTACCTCGTGTTGCCTCCCAGGCCGCAGAAGCTGGTATTCATGTAACATTTCCGAAAGTCTTTCTTGATAAGAAAGAAGTGTTTGAGTGTGCAGGGGTCGTAACGGAAAATTTTTTTATTTTTCCCAATGGACGTGTCTATCGCTGTCCCCTTTGTGAGGATCATCCTATCCATGCGCTTGAGATTAAAAACAATAAGCTTGTTCACCGGACAGGCTTGACTGAAGATGATTTTTTTCAGCTGAATATTGCTGAAGGTTGTGTCATGAATAAACTCCTGCAACCGGACACTATCTCTTATGATGAACAGGGTGAACCAATCCACAGGATTTCCTGCTGTCTCCTGAAACAGGAAATCCCGCCCGGTTAATGTGGGAATGGTTCAGGGAGATATTTTTATGCGTTGCCCTTTGTGTAAAAGCATGGAGAGCAGTGCATTATTCCACATTGATAAGCAGCGTGAATATTATCGCTGCTCTCTTTGTGATTTAACTTTTGTCCCTCCATCACAATTGCCTTCACAGGAAGCTGAGAAGGCAGAGTACGACCAACATCAGAATTCTCCAGATGACCTCGGCTATCGAAAATTCCTCTCTCGTCTGTTTACTCCACTTCAAACAAGGATAAATTCAAAGAGTCACGGCCTTGATTTCGGTTCAGGGCCAGGCCCCACACTTTCTGTAATGTTTGAGGAGGCGGGGCATACCATAAGTCTTTTTGATCCTTTTTATGCTCCCGATACAAGGGAATTGACAAGGCAGTACGACTTTATAACAGCAAGTGAAGTTGTTGAACATTTCCACGATCCAGCAAGGGAGTTTGCACTTCTCTGGTCTCTGCTGAAATCTGGCGGTTGGTTAGGTATTATGACTAAGCTTGCACTCGATAAAACAGCTTTTTCTCAATGGCATTATAAAAATGATCCCACTCACGTCTGTTTTTACTCAGAAAAAACAATGGAATGGTTAGCTGAAACGTTGCAGGCTGAAATTCTTATGATAGGAAATGATGTGATTTTGTTTCAAAATTCCAAGGCTTAAATAGAAGACTTCGGCTTTTCCTTCCCAAATAATGCAGTAAGAAATATTCCGGCTTCATAGAGTAAAAAGAGAGGGATGGCAAGAAGCCCAGTGGCCATAAAATCTCCGGCTGTGAGCAAAAATGCCATAAAGACAATTGCTGCATAGAAATAAAGGCGTTTGCTGCGGAAATATTTGGCCTTTACAAATCCAGCCTTTCCAGCCATCACCATTAAAAAAGGAATTTCAAAGGAGAGGCCAAAGGTAAGTACTGTACGGGCAACAAAAGTGAGATATTTCCCAAATTTAGGCAGTGGTTCCAGGCTGTCACTTGCATAACTCATAAAATAAAGCAGCATGCGCGGCAGCACTCCAAACAAAGCAAAGAAGGCACCAGCTCCAAAAAGGAGAGTGGCCCAGAATACAACTGCCACTGCAAATTTCTTTTCATTGCTGCGAAGCCCCGGAGCAATAAACATCCAGATTTGATAAAGTGTAAAAGGAAAACTGGCAACTATTCCAACAAGAAGTGATAACTTCAGGTAGGAGAGAAATGCTTCAGGCAGACTGGTATAAACCAGGCTGTCCAGATGGGGGCTGGCGTCAAACAGCGGCACTACGAAGAAATGCGCAATCTCTTCTGAGAAAATATAGGCAACACCAGAACAGACTACCAGCGCCGCAAAGACCTTGATGAGTCTCTGGCGTAGTTCCTCATGGTGTGGCCGGAATTGCTCAAGACTTCTGACAATGAGGGACACTA
>DQVD01000162.1 GCA_015661935.1 Desulfocapsa sulfexigens
AGATGTGTATGTAATTCAATGTTTGACCAGGTCTGACTAACATAAATCCGAGCGCCTAAATTTGGGGGAGTTATTTCACCCCTGTGCTTAAGCGAAATGCTGCCTGCCTGGGACGGGTTCCTTTCTTCCTCTCAGCAATCTGCCAAAAGTTGTTCACTGTATTCCACCGCCTGCAGATAAAGTCCACCCACTGATCGGGGATTCACCTGTATCTGTTTAAGGTTTTGGAGACAAATTACAAAACGCCTGAAACGTTTTCAAAACGGAGGGGTGCTGTTTTGTTAGGCTGTTTGACAGGAACATAATAATCTACATAGGCAGAAAGCCAGACAGCCAGTACAAACCCATTCCCACAAGTACCGTACCTCCCAGGCTTTTTGTTTTTACAGCAAAAAGAAGGGTGGGGATAGCCACCAGCAATTCAGGTTTCCCCAGTTCAAGACTGCGAGTTGCCTGATCAGTAAAAAGAATGGGAGCAAGAAGTGCGCAAAGGATAGCAACTGGAATCATACTCAGCCAGTCAATCAACCACTTTGGCAGTTCACGGTGCGCCAGATAAAAGAGGGGGAACCATCGCGGAAGGTAGGTGACAAGCCCCATTCCGCCAAAAAGGAAGAGATACTCGGAAAAACTCATCTTTTTTTCTCCCGGTATCGTTTAAAAAAAAAGCCGATACTTGCGGCTAGAACTGAAGATCCAATGATATAACTGTCTCCCGGGAT
Organism: Desulfocapsa sulfexigens; assembly: GCA_015661935.1. GTDB lineage: Bacteria > Desulfobacterota > Desulfobulbia > Desulfobulbales > Desulfocapsaceae > Desulfocapsa > Desulfocapsa sulfexigens_A. The sequence continues at coordinate 723 of DQVD01000162.1, forward strand.
AAGTAAATACCAGGCAGTAGCTATACCTAATGCAGTAAGCCCGGTGAGAACATAAACTGCGTCATGGAGCTGGAAGAGCAGAAGAGCAAGAAACATTGCAGTGAGTGCATAATCGGTACCAAAGGCTCCCGTGGGGATGAACTGGCCAATCAGTGCCCCGCAAACGGTTGAGGTAATCCAGGCCATATTTGCGAGTTGATTGACAGTTATTGCCCGCTTATGATCCCAGTTACCTTTGCGAAAATGTGTCATATTTACAGCGAAGCTTTCATCGGTGATGCCATAGGCAAAAAAGCTTAAAAACATCCGTTGTAAGCCTCTTAAATAAACAGCAACTGCAGAGCTCATGAGAAAATGACGTAGATTAACAACAAAGGTTGTGAAGATAATTGCCCAGATCCCGGCACCGGCAGCCAGCATGGCAACACAGATAAACTGGGCTGAACCTGCAAAGACAAGAATGGACATCATGGCCACAGCCCAGGTTGGTATCTCCGCCTGATTCGCAAGTACACCAAGAGCCAGTCCGATTGGGATATATCCAAAACAGATGGGCCAGGAAGCCATGGCCCCGTCCCGGAACCATGTTTGATTTTTCGGAAGTGTTTTTTTCTGTTCCATAATCTTTCTATACATTACTTTTCTTTTAGCCTGATCACCTGAGATGTTCCCTCGTTTTATGGGTTGCCAAAGGAGCGTTGCCGTGACTATAATAGCCAGGTTTTCAGGAAAATCTATGTTTTGTTTTTTTAATAAATTGCTTCCCCAGGAACCGGGATTTGATGGAGAAAAATTATGTTTGCTGCTTCTGATTTACGTAAAGGGCTTAAAATCCAGATTGATGGTCAACCGTACATTATAACTCACTTTGAGTTTTCTAAACCCGGCAAAGGGCAGGCTCTCTATCGTTGCAAAATGCGCAATATGATAACGGGCAATCAGTTCTCCCAGACCTACCGATCCAATGAAAAGTTTGAAAAACCAGCCCTTGAAGAGCGAAGGATGCAGTACTTATATAATCAGGGCGATGAATACCATTTTATGGATACAGAGAATTACGAACAGACTTTTATCACCAGGGAACAGCTTGGTGACAATGTGAATTTTCTGCAGGATAACATGGAGTTGGATGTACTCTTTTTCGATGAGAAACCAATTGGTGTAACTCTGCCGATTTTTGTAAACCTCCTGGTTACAGTGGCTGAGCCCTGGGCTAAAGGTGATACTTCCGGAAATGACACCAAGCCAGTGACTGTGGAAACTGGTTATGGTTTGCAGGTTCCCCCCTTTGTTGTTGAAGGTGATAAGATTCAGATCGATACAAGAACCGGGAACTATGTGACCCGCGTTAAAGAGTAATTCTTCCATGCTTGATCAAAAAAGGCTGCATCTTCGTGCAGCCTTTTTTCAGGTAATCCGCAGCTTCTTTCAAGAACAGGGTTTTCTTGAGGTTGATACTCCCATCCGTCAGCCCCTGATAATCCCTGAACAAAATATTGTCCCTGTTCCTTCCGGAACACATTTTCTTCAATCCTCTCCCGAATTATATATGAAGCGTTTACTTGCTTCCGGTTGTGAGCAAATTTTTCAAATTTGTCGTTGTTTCAGATATGGTGAACGCGGCAGGCTGCATCTGGAAGAGTTTGTTATGCTGGAATGGTATCGGCTTGATGCTGATTATACAGAGCTGATGGAAGATTGCCAAAAATTATTTCAATGTGTGCATTCGGAATTGGCAGATTGCAGGTTTCCTGTTTCTCTGCACGAGCCGTGGGAGAAAATGACAGTTGAACAGGCTTTTCAAAAATATTGTTCAATTTCTCCAAGTGATGCTCTGGAGCAGGATACCTTCGATCTTTTGCTGGTGGAAGAAATCGAGCCGCATTTAGGCAAGCAAACGCCTGCTATTCTTTACGATTATCCTTTGGAACTTGCCTCACTTGCCCGTCCTAAAGCCGATAACCCGGCATTTGCAGAACGTTTTGAGCTTTATGTGGCAGGAATCGAGATCGCAAACGGTTTTTCCGAACTCACCGATCCTGTTCAGCAGCGAAGTCGTTTTGAGGAAGAATACGCAAAAATGGATCCAAGCCATAAAAGACAAAAAAAAATGCCTGAACTCTTTTTGCAGGATCTTGGAAAAATAGATGAGGCTGCAGGAATTGCCATGGGGCTGGATCGCCTGTTTATGCTATTTATCGGAAAGGACTCTCTTGATCATGCAGTCCCATTTTCACCGGAGGAGCTTGATATGTAAGGTTTCCTGGTCATAGGGGTAATTGAATGTATCGGAAAAACAAAGTTTCTGTGTGAATTATTCTCGGAAGTGGATGCCAGATGAAAACCAACTGTAGTTATTTCAGCC
>DQVD01000011.1 GCA_015661935.1 Desulfocapsa sulfexigens
AACTGATGGCCAGTAAAATATATTCAACACTCAATGCAAGCAGAAAATCATCATCACGAACGAAGTTCTCTCGTAACCGCACAACCACCTAATACTACAAACCATTTACTGTTTTTCCGCTACCGGAAAGGCGCTCTTAACAAGAGATATTTGAAGAAAAGCCTCCTTGAAATTCAACCAAAAATGCTGTAATACTTCACAGATACTAAGGAACGTACACGAAATAAACAGTAATTATTCCACCCTTGTGAGGTTTCTCAATGCCCCCGATTATCACCTTTATCGGCTGGCACGATAGCGGCAAAACCACCCTGGCTTCCCAGGTTGTTCATCACTTGAAACAGCTTGGCTACCAGGTGGCAGTTATCAAATCCACCAAAGAAACCGGAATTGTCTTTGATACACCGGGTACAGACACCCATACCCATCGCAGTGCCGGAGCAGATTCTGTCATGCTGGTAGCCCCTGATCAGATGGTTATCATGACAGATAACAGGAGTGAGTCTCTCACAAGTCTTGCACACCGGCATTTCCCGGAAGTTGATATTGTCATTGGCGAAGGATTTAAAAAGGCCAAGCATGTTTCCAAAATTGAAGTCTTCCGCAACAGTGATACAAATGAACTTTTGCGGAACAGTGTGAGCGGTGTAATTGCCGTGGCAAGTGATAAGGCAATCAGTGGTGACCATATCTTTCGCTTAAATGAATCCGCTGAAATCGCCTCCTTTATCGAAAAACGATTCCTTCAGGATGCCGCAAAAGGTGGTGATCACACCACCCTTCTTATCAATGGCAATCGTATCCCCATGAAAACTTTTGTTCAGGATGCGCTCGCCGGAACCATCGGCTGCTTTGTTGATTCTCTGAAACTTGGAAGCAGTAATCCAAAAACCATCGATATTCGCATAACTCTTCCTGAAAAAAACAATTAATTACCAACACACCATGTATAAAAAACTCATCCCGCTTCTTTTACTCATTGCATTTATTCCATCTCTCCTGCACGCTGGTGAAGCCATCAAATGTGCTTCCACGACTGCAACGCACAATTCCGGGATACTTGAATATCTCTTTCCGATTTTCGAACAAGCTACTGGAATTGATGTGCAGGTTACTACGGTGGGGAATAGTGAAGCCCTGGAATTAGGTCGGAGAGGAGAAGTGGATGTTGTACTCACCCACGCAGAAGATCTTGAAATACAGCTAGTGGACGAGGGGTATTTTATCGACCGTGAAGAGATCATGTACACCGATTCTGTTATTCTTGGGCCCACAAATGACCCGGCAGGAGTAAAAGGAACAGAAAAAGTCCTTGATGCCTTCATAAAGATCCGTACGGCAAAAGCAACTTTTCTCTCACGCGGAGATAATTCAGAAGCCAACATGCTGGAAAACAGAATATGGGCCATGACCGGCTCAATGCCAGAAAGAAACGATACATGGTATCTTGCCGTGGGTCAGAAAATGGATGCAAGCATCCATACTGCAGCTCTAAAACAAGCATACACCTTAGCAGACAGGGCTACCTGGTACTCCATGGAAGACAAAGACAAAACCGGACTCAGCATTGTTCTTGAGGGAGATCCCATTCTTTTCAATCAATATGGTGTGATGATTGTAAACCCAAAAAATCACAAACATATTAATTACCAATCAGCCATGAACTTTGTTATCTGGCTGACCTCTCCCACCGCTCAGGATGCGATTGGTGCATTCAGAGATAAATCCGGGAATGTTCTTTTTACTCCCAATGCCAGGTAAAGAGCTAAGGAACGGGATAGATATCTCTAACTCAATTCGCAAGTTTCTCTTCCCTGCCCTTACTGGAAATTACCTTACCCGCCTTATTCTTCTGGGGTTGAGCTGCTTCCTCTTTTTTTCATATATTCTCATTCCCATGCGTATCCAGGGCCACAGTATGGAGCCCACATACCGCAACGGTTCCTATGCTTTTTGTGTGCGACCACAGTACCTCTTTACACCAATAAAACGGTTTGATGTCGTAACTGTTCGCTTTACTGGAAGGAGTGTTATGCTGCTGAAACGTGTGCTTGCTCTTCCAGGTGATACTCTGGAATTTAGAGAGGGAACGCTGTATATAAATGAAGAACGAATTGATGAGCCCTATTTGCAGCACCACTCGTCATGGAACCTTCCAGTACGCGAGGTAAAACAGGGGTATGTCTATGTTGTAGGCGATAATCGTAGCACTTCAATGTCAGAACATCACTTCGGGCAGGTGAAGATTGAACGTATTATTGGTGGAGTCCTGTTTTAATAAAACCATGGGGTAAACAGCTTCAAATGAATATAAAAAGAATACTCATATTCCTTCTTCTTGCTGCGGCTACTCTCTATTTTTTACTGCCAAGTGACGAAAAAGAAATCCGTAACAACCTGGCCTCACTGGCTGAGTATTGCTCGTCGTCAGGCAAAGAAGCTCCTATTGCTGCATTAAAGAACGTTATGCTCGCTGGAAAACTCTGCAGTTATCCCTGCCGTGTTCAGGTGGAATCTTTCAATATTGACCAGGATTTCAATAAAAAAGAGTTTACTGACCACGTTCTCATGCTCAAAAAAATGACAATGAACACACGCTTTTCATTCCATGATACTGTTATCAACTTTCCCATGGATGGTAAAGCTGAACTGGTAAGTACCCTGCGTTTGGACGGCAAGACAGAGGATAATCGCTTCACTGACGCATATGAACTGAACATTCATGCGGAAAAAACAAATGGGAATTGGTTTTTTTCCTCTTTTACGGTTATTGAATTTATGGAACAATAGATCATAACACCCTTGTGTTTTGTAAAATACAAACCTATAGTGATGTACTTTACAAAATACAAGGATAAGCATGTTCAAAATTCATTATTACGCCCTTACAGCTCTAACATATCAAAAAGATTTGTAATAACTCCTAAGTTATTTATGACCGACAGTGGACTTTTTTCACATCTTCTGGATGTACGAAACAGTGAACAGCTCATTTCGTCCCCCCGAAAAGGTGATATTGTGGAGACATTTGTCTACTCTGAACTTCTTAAACATATTGACTACAGTTGCAAACAACCACAAATTTATCATGGAAAAGGCGGATACAATTTTTGCCATAGAGATCAAATCATCACAAAGTGCGAAAAATGATATTTTAAGCATATCACTGATTTTCAGAAAAAATCTTCCAAAAATATTATCGGTATTGTTTTCTATGCAGGCGAAACACTATTGTCTTTTGGAGATGAACACCATAAGAGGTATGCGGTACCAATGAATATCTTTTTTTGAGCTACAATACTTTGATGGCATCGTAAAAACTCTCCATCTAAATGTTTGGCTTTTTTCGAACTTGCCATATTAAGAGGTTTTCTAACATCTTGTTTTCATATCAGTATTCATAGAACAACAGGTATCAATCACCAGAAAAACAGATCTTTTTTTTATACAGGATAACTTATGTCTGATTCTTTAAATAACGACCTCGGCACCACAAATGTAATATGGAACCTTGATGCCCTCTACGACTCTTTGCAGGATGAACTGCTCCAGGACGACTTGGATCTTTGCATTCAGGAAGCAGAAATGCTGCGAGAACAATGCAGTGGTAAACTAGCCGATCTTGAACCAGCTTTCTTTGCCAGATCTCTAAGGCGTCTTGAACGTATTCAGGTGAACCTTGGACGAATTGACACCTACGCCTTTCTGAACTTTGTAACCCAGGTCAAAAATGATGAAGCCGGAGCTTTCCTCCAGAAAAGCAAAGAAGATGCCAGCCGGGTAAACCGCAAACTTGTCTTTTTTGACCTGGAATGGGCAAAAATGGACAAGGAATCTGCAAACAGATTCCTTGCTGATGATGATGTTGCCCCCTATCGCCACTATCTCTTAAATCTACGCAAATACGCAGATCATCTTCTTTCCCAGGCAGAAGAGTCACTCCTGGTTGAACTCTCTCCTGTGGGCAATGACTCCTGGCTGACTCTTTTTGAAAAACTCATGGGTCACCTTGAGTTTGGAGACAGCAAAAGAAGCGAAGAAGAGGTTTTATCCGACCTGTATGATGCAAGCCGTGAGGTACGCCACAATGCAGCCCTTGAGTTAACAGAAGGCCTGCAGAGCCAACTGCATATCCTCAGCCACATCTTTAACACCATTCTTGCTGAAAAAATGATAGGGGACAGGCTGCGCAACTATCCATCCTGGATAAGTTCCAGAAATCTTTCCAATGAACTGGATGATAAAACCGTTGAAGCCCTGGTCGACAGTACCACAGCCCGCTACGATATCGTGCAGCGCTATTACAGACTCAAAAAAGAGATTCTGGGGCTTGATGAACTGCACGACTATGACCGTTACGCTCCACTCCCATCACTACCGGATCGCTTAATTCCCTGGGAAGAATGCAAGGAAATGGTACTGGGTGGTTTCCGTGCCTTTTCTCCGGAAATGGCAGATATTGCCACCCTCTTTTTCGACCAAAACTGGATCCACGCTCCACTCCTTGATGGAAAACGGGGCGGAGCATTTGCCCACCCTGCAGTCCCTGATGCCAATCCCTATATTCTGGTTAACTACACCGGTAACCTTCGGGATATTTCAACAGTGGCCCATGAGCTTGGTCATGGAATCCACCAGTATCTTGCAAAGGAGAAGGGCTATTTCAATAGTGACACGCCTCTTATTCTCGCTGAAACCGCATCGGTTTTTGCCGAGCTTCTGATCTTCCACAAACAGCTCAAGACCCTTGACAATCCCGCAGAAAAACGAGCCTTTATCTGTCAAAAACTCGAATCAATATTTGCAACTGTTTTCAGGCAGATATCCATGAACCGCTTTGAAAACATGATTCACACGCAGCGACGAGACAAGGGCGAAGTTTCCACTGAGGATCTCTCAACTCTGTGGATAAGCAGCCAGGAAGCAATGTTTGGTGATTCGGTCACACTCGGGGAACATTACCGACTGTGGTGGTCATATATTCCGCACTTTCTCCACACCCCGGGATATGTCTACTCCTATGCATTCGGCGAACTGCTGGTTCTTGCGCTCTACAGGCTGTATGAAAAAGAAGGGGATGATTTTATACCAAAGTATCTCAATCTTCTTTCGGAAGGTGGAAGTAAATCACCCTACGAATTACTGACACCGTTCAATATTGACCTGAACGATCCTTCCTTCTGGCAGGGCGGATTACTCGTTATTGAAAATATGTTAAATAAAATAGAAAATGTTTAAGGAAGAGCA
>DQVD01000257.1 GCA_015661935.1 Desulfocapsa sulfexigens
CAGGCGTTATGTCAGAAACAGATTCCTCTACAACAGGTATCTCTTCGGCGGGTATCTGTTGTTTAGGAATTTCCTCTTCAACGCCAGATTCCGGCAACAGCTTTTCAAGTGATCCAGCAGTCGTTTCTTGTTTTGAGAATTTATTTTTAAACCAGCCTAGCATATGTGAAGTTCCTTAGGAACGTACACTAAATAAACTGAATAAATTACTGTCTTTCCCCCGCATTCTGCGTTGCTCGTTGGTCACATAACCCGTTATGTTGCCGCCTCGCGCTTGAGTACGAAAAAAAATGTCAATTAATTTTTGTTCAGTTTATTTAGTTCCCGTTCCTTGTTGATAACGGATTATACCAAATGAAGTGTACCTAAAGAGCGGGGACGAAATAACTCCCCCATCTATGCAATCTCAGCTTCAGATCAATCAAAGATTGACCTAAATCTGAGCACCTACATGAGGAAGCTATTTCGTCCCCGTTCCTAAGAGAATTTTCCATAATACGGCTAGATCCTGAAGAAAGCAATAAAAACAGACAGGATCTGGAAGCATCACCAATAATATATTAAGATCGATGGTTAATAAGGTGAAAATAATTTGCTTTTCCAAAGAACAGCATTATTGTGTGCCTTGGTTGTGATCATTGTTTAAGGGGCTTGTTGATTACTCTTCAAGTGGCCTTGCTCATATGTAAACGAATTTCTACGTTTTTATAAACTATATATATTGTAACAGGAGGATGATATGTCCAGTTCATGTGGATCAAGTAGTTCCTGTGGATCAAGTAGTTCCTGTGGGAGTAATACTCAGGAAGCTCAACAGGCAAAAATGGCACAGCAGGATAATGCCATTACCCGCTCTCTTGGGAAAATCAAAAATAAAATTCTGGTTATGAGCGGAAAAGGCGGAGTTGGAAAATCAACTGTCTCTGTCAATCTTGCGCTAGGACTTGCTGCTAAAGGACACAAGGTTGGTCTGATGGATGTGGATCTGCATGGTCCTGATGTTATCCGTATGCTTAATATGAAGGGAAATCTTGAAGCGCCACAAAATCCCAATGATCTGGTTGCCCCTCTTCAGTACAACGACAACCTTAAAGTTGTCTCCCTTGAATATATGATGAAAGATCGGGACGAAGCCATTATCTGGCGCGGCCCTCTTAAGATCCAGGCCATTCGTCAATTTGTTGCGGATATGGATTGGGGTGATCTTGATTATCTGATCGTTGACGCTCCTCCAGGCACCGGTGATGAGCCACTTTCCGTTGCTCAGACCATTCCTCTCGTTAAGGCTCTGGTTGTTACTACTCCTCAGAAGGTGGCTCTTGCTGATGTACGTAAATCTCTCAACTTCTGCAAAACAGTAGAAATGGAAGTGGCTGGTATTATAGAAAATATGTCAGGTTTTGTCTGCCCTGAGTGTAATGCCACTGTGGATATCTTTAAGACTGGCGGCGGAGAAGAGCTTGCCCGTGAATTTGATCTTCCTTTCCTTGGTGCTGTGCCCATGGATCCAAAGGTGGTTATTGCCGGTGATGACGGTGTACCATATCTTTCTTCTGATGCTAAGAGTCCTGCAACTGAGGCTTTTACCAGGATTGTAGAGTCGGTTGAACTTCGTTTACCTCCAGTTTTCGCTCCCAAAACACTGAATATGGCATCTGTTGATTCCAGCTCTTCAGATTGTGGTTGTGGAAGTGGTGGTTGTGATTCTGACAAGTGTGATTGCTGATTAAGTATATAGGCTGAAGGTTAAAGGCTGAAGGAGTGGAAACATCTCCTTCTAATGTCCTTTTCCTTCAGTCTTCAATCTTCAACCTCTCTTTTGCTAAAACAGATGTTCATAAAACAAATTACCGTTGGATCCATGGGAGTGTGTTGCTATATCGTTGGCTGCTCCAAAACTTCCCTGTGTGCTGTAATTGATCCTGGTGGGGATGAAGATAAAATCCTGCAGGAAGTGAAGGATGCAGGGCTTACCATCGATAGCATTATTGCCACCCATGGTCACCCCGATCATGTTTGCGGTAACAGGATACTGAAAGAAGCCAGTGGTGCTGATATTATCATGCACGAGGCTGATGCTGAATTCTTCGCCAAACCTGAAGTGCAGAATTATTTTTCCATGCTTGGTCTTGAGGCTTCGCCTCCTGTAGATCGCGAAGTGAAAGACGGCGATATTATTCGTGTTGGAGAAGAAGAGTTGCTCGTGATTCATATTCCAGGGCATACTCCCGGCGGCATGTGTTTATACTGCGCTCCTGACCTGATTACCGGTGATTCTCTCTTTGTCGGGGGAATTGGCAGAACTGATTTTCCGGGCGGCTCTCACGAAGAATTAATCACGACCATCAGGGAAAAACTTTTGACCCTGCCGCCTGAGACTGTTGTCTGGCCAGGGCATGGTTATGGTGGTAGTCGTTCCACCATTGAAGAAGAAGCTTGTTCGAATCCTTACCTCTAGGTTCACTTTTCCATGCGTGAAATAGTCCTGGGCACTGCAGGCCATGTAGATCATGGGAAAACCAGTTTTGTTCGTGCGCTCACCGGCATTGAGACCGACAGGCTCAAGGAGGAAAAGAAGCGCGGAATAACAATTGAACTGGGATTTGCCTATCTGGATCTTCCCTGTGGGCATCGTCTTGGTATTGTAGATGTCCCGGGCCATGAGAAATTTGTTAAAAACATGGTGGCTGGTGTTGCCGGTATGGATCTTGTCGCGTTTATCATTGCGGCAGATGAAGGAATCATGCCGCAGACCGAGGAACATTTTGAGATCTGTCGTCTGCTGGGAGTAAAGCAGGGAATCATAGTCATCACCAAAAAAGATATGGTGGATGAGGAGTGGCTGGAGATGGTCACCGAAGAGGTGCGGGATTATTGCGAAGGCAGTTTTCTTGAAGAAGCTCCCCTTGTTCATGTTTCATCCATTACTGGTGAGGGGATTGATGAAGTACGCGATCTTCTCGATTCTTTTGTTTCCGCCCGGCAATTCAATGAAGTTTTTGGCCCCTTTCGTCTTCCCGTTGATCGTATCTTTGCCATAAAGGGTTTCGGCTCCGTTATTACTGGTACTTCCATGTCAGGACGCGTTGGAACAGGAGATGAACTCTGTTTCTATCCTGAAGATATGGTTGCCAAAGTTCGTGGCATCCAAGTTCATTCCTCTAGTGTTGAAACAGTTGAGGCTGGACACCGGACTGCCATTAATCTCCAGGGTGTTGACACATCCTCAATATCCCGTGGAATGGTTGCCGCTACTCCTGGTAGTTTACAGCCCGGTTATATGCTGGATTGTGATTTTCTCTATCTTGCATCGAATAAAAAAGCCCTGAAACATCGTGCCCGGGTTCGAGTTCATCTTGGTACTGCCGAGATCATGGGCAGGATATCCCTCCTTGATCGGGATCTGTTACAACCCGGAGATACGGCGGGTGTGCAGATTCTTCTTGAAGAACACGTTGCTGTGTGGCCGGGGGATCGTTATGTGGTTCGATCCTATTCTCCGGTTGCCACCATTGGCGGTGGAGAAATATTGGGTAATATGCCGCCCCGGAAACGTAAACGAGTAAATGATCGTGATCGTAGGAACAACGCAGCAGCCTTTGAAATTCTGCTTGGTGACAGTGTTGAAGAAAAAATTCTCTTGTTTCTGAGGGAGCGAGGTACACTTGGACTTACCTTTGATGAACTTGCTGTGCGACTTGGAACATTTGGCAAGCAACTGAAAAAAATCATTACACCACCACTTTCTTCAAGAAAGATTGTCGTAGTTGATTCCACGATCCAGCGCTATCTCATTAAAAGTGTGAGTGATGCAGTTGAGCAATCAATGCTTGCAGATCTTGAGAAATATCATACGAAAAATCCGCTTCAGATTGGCCCATCTAAAGAAGAATTACGTTCAGGACTGGGTCGAGGGGTCGATCAAAAGGTTTTTCATTTTTGTCTTTCTGAATTGCTGAAAAAAGAACAGGTTGTTCAGGAAGATTCGGCAGTACGTCTGGCTTCCCACCAGGTTGCCCTTCAGGCGGATGAGAAAAAACTCCAGAAGGATCTTGAATCCTGGTACCGTGGAAAAGGGTTAAAGACTCCAACTATACGGGAGTCCATGGAGCAGTTCAGTGATTATCCGGAATCTTTGGTGAAGGAAGTTTTTGCCCTTCTTCTGCGTGAAGAAAAACTGGTAAAAGTAAGCGAAACCCTTTATTACGATGCCAAAGCCGTTGCTGCTTTACAGGAAAAGGTCACAGCTTTTATCGTAAAAGAGGGTGATATCGACGCGCCACGCTTTAAGAACCTGACGGGACTCACCCGGAAATTTTCAATTCCTCTTCTTGAGTACTTTGACCGTATTAAGCTGACCATTCGGGTTGGCGATCTAAGAGTATTACGTAAGCAAGCCTGAGTTTTTACCCACTACTTATTCTGGCTTCTGTCTTCTGAATGTGCCCGCAGGCATCATGTTCAACAATTAATTCGAATATCAACTGTCCCGCCATTGCAAAAGGAGTACCTGGTTTGTGGTTTCGGTAATTCGAAATTCGTGGTCGATGCGAATGCCTGCCAAAGCGACACACTTATCCCCCGAAAGCAGAAGTGGATAATTGTTTCGATCCATGGTCGGAATTTTCTGATCTGATAAGAACCGTGAGATTTTTTTTCTGCCAGGGGCACCCAGGGGATGGAAATACTCACCTTCCCTGGGTTTACGAAGATAAAGCGGAAATTTGATTATATTGGCGTCCACCACTAATGCTCCTGGAGACTTTAGCAGATCAGAGGAGAAGGCACGTTTTGTAATAGACAATGTATGATCCAGCCCTGGCACAGGATAGGTTCCGGGGCAAGGAATACTAATGGGCGAAAATGTTTTGGGGATAAATCCGGCCCCGCGATATCCTTTTTTACTGGAAGGCCGATGAAAGAGAATAGTATCTTTCTGTCTCACGGCCCGCAGTCCGTCTGTGAGGTGGATCTCTTTTTGTTCATTGCTTGCAGCAAGTCTTAGCAGACTTTGGATTTTCTTAAACGACGGTTTCGAGTGAAGTCTCCAACAGATCGTATCAAATATTCTTCGCTGGATCGCTATAGGCTGCTCTGTGAAGATTGCCAGGGTAAGGGTGATTTTCCCAGGTTCTTTCTGGAGAAGTTTAGGAAGAACTTCTTCTGTTAACTGAGTAAGGAAGCGATCTTCATCTTTTAAAATTGCAGCAGTTTGTAACAGGGTTTGTTGTATCGATCTATTATAATCACGCTCAAGGATTGGCAGCAGTTCAATGCGGATTTTATTTCGTAAAAAGCGTGTGTCAAAGTTAGAGCTATCCTGACGAAATGGGATGTGTTGCTCCTGGAGATAGGTAAGTAACTTCTCTTTTGTTTCATTAAGTACAGGGCGGATGATGTTGCCACGCCGCTGATTCATTCCGCTAAGCCCCCTACTTCCACTGCCGCGAATTAATCTCAGGAGAACTTCCTCGGCTTGATCATTGGCGGTGTGTCCAACTGCAATAGTGGTGGATTTATGTTTGATACGAATATCTTCAAGTGCCTGGTAGCGAAGAATTCGTGCAGCTTCTTCTAGAGAACACTTGTTTTTTATTATTTCACCCTGCACATCAACTGCTACTGTTTCAAAGTTAGCGCAACAGATTTTCGCCTGCTTTTGAACCAGGCTTTTTTCAGCATCAGTTTCATCCGGTCGTAAACCATGATCCACGTATACGGCAATTCTTCTGGTGGCGGGAAACAGCACAGAGAGGATATGTAAAAGAGCCATGGAATCAGCACCGCCTGAGACTCCAATGATGAGTGATGTATCATCTGATATCAAAGAGGCAGAGACAATGCTTTGATGTATGCGTTTCAGAAGAGGGGTCATTTTTAACAATTATGTACTTGTTTTTAAACTTGCTTTCAAATTTGTTTCGTTTTTTTTATTATAAATATTCCTATTATTCGTATAACATAGAATAGAAGTTTCTTAAAAGTAAACCCTTATTGTTTGTTTCTGGATACTGCCTATATGACTCATTTATCATTATCTGATCGAGTAGAAGAACACATCTGCAACCACTATAAATTGCCAAGTGATAAAGTTGCATCTATGTTACCAGCATTTTTACTAACATTGCAGAATCATATGCACGAGTTGGAAAAGAGGGTGCGGCGTGGCGAAATTCAAGATATTGCCAAAGTCGGCCATAAGTTCAAAGGGGCCTTGTTAAACCTTGGCCTGGAAGACATTGCTGAAATTGCCCTGCGCATTGAAATGGAAGGAAATGCTGGTAATCATGAGATTGATTATGGGGAACTTACGATGGATCTTAAAGAGCAATTAACAGAAATTTTATAAATTATTTGGCAGCCTTCCTGAGCAGGGTATGATAAAAGGAAAAGGCGGCTTGAGAATTTTCTCAAGCCGCCTTTTTTTTGTTCAAGATAAAACCAGCTACTCTTTAACTGCAGATAATAGTTTCTGCATGGATGCCTTGGCATCACCAAAGAGCATCATGGTGTTGTCTTTAAAGAAA
>DQVD01000154.1 GCA_015661935.1 Desulfocapsa sulfexigens
CAGCGACACAACCAAAATTTCTTTTTAATACGTTTATGAATTCTTCTGAAAAAACAGCACATTGATGGTAAGATAATACTATCAGCAATACTATAACAGATGCTGCAGGAGGCTGTCCGAGAATGTCCTTCTTCCCCAGCTCTTCAGTATTTTGACAATAGTATAATAAATAACAACAACATGCCGGAACAGATGGGCCATATTGTATCCAGTTATGAATAGCAAGAATCAGTTATTATCTAATATTCTCCAAAACCACTCGGGGCAGCTTCAACAATTGCAACACCCGCTTTCCAGAAAACTTCATTTTTACATCTCCGCAATAGTCTTCATAGCAATAAGCTTAGTCATTTTGCTTACAATTGCTCTGCAGACACTCAAACAGCCTTCACCCAACACTTTTATTTATTATGTTTTGATTATAGGCATAAGCGTAAGTTGCCTTGCCAGTCTTGGAGTATTTTTCCTTTCAAAAAAGCTGACTGCTCCAATAGCCCGCTTATCAATCACAGCAAAACAAATAAGCCATGGAAACTTTGGCGCTCAATCCGAAATTTCATCGGATGACGAAATTGGCCTGCTGGCAAAAAACATTAATCTACTATCCATACAACTCCATGAACTGCAAATCGACAAAGAGCAGTCTACTGAGCAGTTGGAATCAATTGTGCTTGCTCGTACCAAAGGTATACAATGGATGCATGACAGGCTGGAAAACATCCTTAAAACCTCCTCCCAGGGATTCTGGCGAGTTGACAATGACATGATAACAGAGGAAATCAACCCAAGAATGGCTGAAATCCTAAACTACACACAGGAAGAAATCGTCGGCAGATCAATTATGGATTTTGTAGGTATACCCAACAAAACAATCCTCCACAAACAAATTCATAGGGGAAAAAGCCTGTTATCCACCGAATATGAAATAGAATTAAAACGGAAAAATGGCACGTTTATTCCTTGTCTCTTTAATGCTACGCCTTTAATGAACGAGCAGGGAGACAAAGACGGTTCCTTCGTCATGGTAACTGACATATCAGCTCTCAAACAAACTGAGAAGA
This sequence comes from Desulfocapsa sulfexigens, assembly GCA_015661935.1. Classification (GTDB taxonomy): domain Bacteria; phylum Desulfobacterota; class Desulfobulbia; order Desulfobulbales; family Desulfocapsaceae; genus Desulfocapsa; species Desulfocapsa sulfexigens_A. The sequence continues at coordinate 1,062 of DQVD01000154.1, forward strand.
ATCTTCAGGAAGCAAAAAGAATGGCCGAACATGCCAGCCATGAGAAAAGCTCTTTTCTTGCCAATATGAGCCATGAAATTCGTACTCCTTTGAACGGCATCATTGGTTCTCTGGAATTATTACAAGATAAAAGACTGCCCCCTTCCAAACAAAAACAATTTATGGAAACAGCCCGGGAATCTGCTGATTTTCTGCTGATATTGTTGAACAACATTCTCGATCTCTCAAAAATTGAAGCTGATAAGATTGAAATGGAAAAAGTGGCCTTCATGCCAGGCATATTACTTAGCCAACTGCACACCATGTTCATAACTCAAACAAAAGCCAAAGGTTTACAACTGAAGTTAACAGCTGATGAAACTGTTCCGGAAATCTTGATTGGTGATGAATTCCGGCTGACTCAGATTTGCACCAATTTGTTGAGTAACGCCATCAAGTTTACTCAGGAAGGATCAGTATCAATGTCTCTTACGTGTAAAGCTGGTGGCGATCGATATGTACTCTTGCAATGTCGTGTGAGTGATACTGGAATTGGTTTTCCTGTAGAAAAGCAGGAACTTGTTTTTGATTCTTTTACACAGGCTGACACATCAACAACCAGAGAGTTTGGCGGAACCGGTCTTGGCCTGGCACTGTGTAAAAAATTGTGCTCTCTAATGGGCGGAAAAATCTGGGTTGAAAGTGTTGAAGGTGAGGGAAGCACATTTTCTTTCAATGTACTCCTTGGAATAGGTGAACTAGACCTGTTATCAGTGGACACAAAAGAAAATGACGATGAACTGCTGACCGATATTACCATACCGCAACTTGATATCCTGGTGGTCGATGACAACAATATAAACCGTGATGTGGCCGAAATGTTTTTCACCCGTGAGGGGCACCATGTAGAAACAGCTGTCAATGGCCTGCAGGCATTACAGCTTCTCTCCAGGAAGCGTTTTGATTGTGTTTTTATGGATATTCAAATGCCGGAAATGGATGGAGTAACTGCCACCGGAATAATCCGGGAATGTGAACAAAACAATATCCCTCCGGAAAGCCTGGACAACGCGGTTCTATCCAGGCAACTTCATGACAAGATACAGGGCACTCATACACCGATTATTGCCTTAACAGCCAATGTCTTTCAATCAGACAAACAAAAATATCTTGAAGCCGGAATGGATGATTATCTTGGCAAACCAATCAGAGGGAAGGATATACACAGGGTTTTGCTTAAAATCACTGAACAAGATGAGTATGAGGAGAATGAGGATCATCAAGCCACTCCCTCTATTCATGAAGAAATGACAGCAGATAAAAAAGTCACACTTTCCGGAATCCAAAAATACTTAAAGGATATGTATTCATTTGAATCCAGCCAGATTGACACGTTGATTGCAACCTCGGTGACCTGTCTCAATGAGGGGCTCGATATGCTTGACCAGGCCTGTCTGACCAAAGATAACAAAGCACTTACACAAAATGCCCATAGATTAAAAGGAAGCCTGCTAAATCTTGGCCTGGTGCAACAGGCGGAGCTGGCAAAAAGAATTGAGACGTCTGCTAAAGAGAATAGTGAACATCCCTATAGCCTGTGGATTAACGAGTTACGCCAGGATCTGGATCCGCTGCAGACAGTACTATAAGCACGCTGAGCCTGACTCTTTTCAGTCTCTCCCCTCTTCTTGCACGGAAAGAACCGTAAAACTATTTTCTTCAGCCAGCCAACGCACATTCATTTCCCAGAGCAGCATCCCATATTCCCGCTGCTTATGACGCTGGCTTGCCGGCCGCGGATCCTGTTCCAAAACTTCACGAATCAATGTTTTTAAATCCCGCCCACTAATCTTCTGATATTGCTGACAGGCCGATTCTGCCTCGGAAGCAAAAGTGACAACAACCTGCTTTTCCGCAAATTGCACAAAGCCACTGGTCGCCCCCTCAAGCCTATCGCTGTATGGAACATATGGTTTGATATCTAAAATCGGAGTCCCATCCAAAAGATCAAGCTCACTGATATCAAGAAAAAGTTTACCCTTTTCTTTTCGCAGACCACGATACCGAACCACGGAAAGACCCAAAAAATTAGGTCGATGCGGAGATCGGCTGGCAAAAAGCCCCACCCGCTTCTGACCACCCAGCCATGGAGGTCGAACCGTGGGACGCCAACCATCAGAGACGGCTTCGTGAAACAAAAACTGCAGCCAGATGTGGGAAAACGAATCCAACTCTTTAAACATTTCCTCACGATCACAGGGAGGCAAAACTTCAATGGCCCCCTGCGCACTCTTAACAAGACCCGGCTGCCTCGGAATACCAAATTTTTCCCGGTAACAGGAGTGGATCAGACCAATGGGCTCTACTTTATATTCCACTATGCTCTCTCTTTTGACCATATTGACATTTTGTGAAACAACTGGTAAGTTAACACAAACTCAAAAAAGGTGTTACAAATGTTAAGACGTTTTACTGTTTCCATGGAAGAAAACCTTCTTGATGACTTTGACAGTTTTATTAAAGATCGCCATTATCAGAACCGTTCCGAAGCCCTCCGCGATCTGATCCGAGGCCGCATTATTGAAAAAGAGTGGCAGGCAGATAAGGATGTCATGGGAGTGATTTCAGTGGTCTACGACCACCACCAGCATAAACTGCAGGAAAAAGTAACAGAACTGCAACATGAATTTCATCATCAGATTGTCTCCACAACCCATGTCCATATGGATCATCACAATTGCCTTGAAGTGATCATTGTTCGTGGCAAAGC
>DQVD01000401.1 GCA_015661935.1 Desulfocapsa sulfexigens
TGATGGTTATTTCCACAGTACAGGTTGCCAATGCTGTGATGAGTGAGGCCGCTCTTTCCCTTCTTGGCCTTGGCATGCCAGTATCCACTCCATCAATTGGATCACTTATTAATGCGGGTTTTGAGTATATTTTCTCAGGTGCCTGGTGGATTACCTTTTTCCCGGCTATTTTGCTGGTTGTCTTTATTCTGGTGATCAATCTGCTGGGTGATTGGCTGCGTGATGTGCTCAATCCTAAACTCTATAAAGGCTAGAAGGGTATGGCGCTGCTTGAAGTAAAAAATCTCGAGGTCAGTTTTGCACTTCGTTATGGAGATCTTGTTGCACTTGATGATGTCTCTTTCACACTTGATAAAAAAGAGCGATTGGGAGTAGTCGGAGAATCCGGTGCCGGGAAATCTGTGACAGGCTTTGCCATAATCAATCTTATTTCTAAACCCGGTAAGATTACACAGGGTGAGATTCTGTTTGAAGGACAACGATTGGATACCCTTACGGAAGCTGAGATGCGTCATATCCGTGGTAACCGTATTTCCATGATCTTTCAGGATCCGATGATGACTCTGAATCCTGTGCTCACCATTGGAACTCAAATGGTGGAGACTTTGCGGGCACATCGGAAGATAAGCCGTAAAGAGGCAAAGAAAATTGCCATCAGGAAGTTGGAACTTGTGCGTATTCCATCTCCAGCGCGTAGGCTCAGTCAGTATCCCCACGAGTTTTCAGGAGGTATGCGTCAACGTATTATAATCGCCATTGCACTCATCACCGATCCTTCCATTATTATTGCCGATGAACCCACCACAGCACTTGATGTGACTATTCAGGCTGAAATTATGGATCTTCTTCAGGAACTTTGTGCCTCAGAGGACATGGGGCTGATGCTTATAACCCATGATCTTGGAGTGGTTGCAGAAGTAACTGAGCGGGTGTTGGTGATGTATGCCGGGAAAGTTATAGAGATGGCCAAAACAAGTGATCTGGTGGCAAATCCTCTGCACCCCTATAGTCGTGGTTTAATCAATGCGCTCCCTGGGTATGGCAAGTGTGATACGGCAAATCGCTTACAGCAGATCCCAGGATCCATGCCTAATCTTACTGAAATAGCACCCGGTTGCTCCTTTCATCCCCGTTGTGATCGTTGTCAGGATATCTGTAAACGTGAGGTTCCAAAGTTACGACAGATGAAAGATTTTGCAAGTCGCTTTGTGAGTTGTCATTTTGCAGGACAGGAGCCTGTCAAATGAGTGATTCCATTGTTATAATTGACGATCTGGTAAAATATTTTGATATTTCCGGTGGCTTTCTTGAGCAGTTGCAATTTAAATCCGGGAAAGTAATACGTCAGAAAACAGAAGTGAAAGCCGTGAATGGTGTAAGCCTTGAAATAAAGAAAGGTGAAACTCTGGCAGTGGTAGGTGAATCGGGCTGCGGAAAATCGACCCTGGCACGTACTGTGATCGGATTGTATCCCCCTACTTCAGGGCAGGTTTTCTACAGAGGACAACGCATTGACAATTTAAGTCCAAAACAGATGCTGCCCTACCGGAGGCGGATGCAGATGATTTTTCAGGATCCTTACGCATCTCTTAATCCACGTAAGAGTGTACGACAGACTCTGGAAGAACCCATTCGTTTTCACATGCCGAAGAGCAATAAGAAAGAAGTGAAGGAACGGGTTGCATATGTAATGAAACAGGTGGGAGTGAATCCGGGATGGAAAGATCGTTTTCCCCATGAGTTCTCTGGTGGACAACGGCAGCGCATTGCCATTGCCAGATCTCTTGTAGTAGATCCGGGATTTATTATTGCAGATGAGCCGGTTTCAGCACTTGATGTTTCTATTCAGGCACAAATTCTGAATCTTCTAATGGATGCTCAGGAAGAGCGGGGTTTAACGTATCTGTTTATTACTCATGATCTCTCTGTTGTCCGCCACATTGCTGCTCGTGTTGCTGTGATGTATCTTGGAACACTCTGTGAACTTGCCACAACCGCGGAACTCTATAATAATCCACGTCATCCTTATACTCAAGCCCTGTTGTCTGCCATTCCAGCAATTGATGGGCGGAAAAAGCAGCATATCAGATTACCTGGTGAAATTCCCACACCGATTAATTTACCCAAAGGCTGTGTTTTTCATGGACGCTGTATCCATGCCAATGATCGTTGTCTGAATGAAATACCAGTGTTGCTTCAGGTAGGTGATTCATCTGGAAGCTATGTTGCGTGCCATGGTGTTGAAGAGGGGAGGGTTTAGTGCCTTACTCCATAAATACAGCAATAAAAAACAGGAAATCCTGGATCTTTTTTTATATATCAAGTGATAAAGATACGGGCAAGGCACTTATCCAGCTCGGCAGGGTTAGTCTCAGAATAACTTCTTTTCTTCTTCCTCTTCTAGGAATTATGATTCTTTTTATGACTGCTGCAAGCCTTTTTAGTGGTTGCATCAGGCCGGGAATTTCCATTCAAAAACCATCGGATAAAAATGCTCTGGGTGAATGTGTTGTTCTTCTCCATGGTATGGGGAGGACTTATCGATCCATGGATGAAATGCAGAATCGCCTGGCTGCCGAAGGGTATCACACCGTAAACCTAAATTATCCATCCACCGGGAAAAAAATTGATCAGATAGCAAAAGATCATTTTCCGGAAGCTCTTGAACAATGTTTGCAGTTCAAACCTGCTTCCATTCATTTTGTCAGTCACTCTCTTGGTGGAATTATATTACGTACCGTATTTAAAGAGCAAAAGCCTGAACAACTGGGTCGGGTTGTTATGCTTAGTCCGCCAAATCAGGGTTCTATAGCTGCTGATAAGCTTAAAGACTGGTGGCTCTATGAGTGGGCGTATGGTCCTGCCAGTCTGCAGTTAACCACTGATGACGATTCCCATCCTAATAAGCTTGGACCAGTGGATTATCCGGTGGGGATTATCACCGGTGATACCTATTGTTTTTTTGACTTCTGGCTTTCCAGAATGATACCGGGTCCTGATGATGGCAAGGTTTCAGTGGCCAATGCCCGTGTGGATGGGATGAGTGATTTCCTGGTGGTCCATGAAACACATCCTTTTATTATGGGTGCAGACTATGTACAGGATGAAACAGTTTACTTTCTGCAAAATGGAAAGTTCAGGCATCAAAAAACGTCATTTCCTCCTGTCTCTGGTGGTGACTGGTTCTCTTTTCCCAGTGAGTAGGCAGGAGGTCTCATCATTTCCTCAATCCTGAAAAGCGGGCTGTTTTTTTATTTTTGTTCCTCTTGGGTGCCTGCCAGCCAAAGGTGTATCTTATGCCTGCACCAATCGCATTCCCTTTGCTAAGCTGAATGATTCCACCGGATATACAATTTTTCCATCCAATACACTCGAACTCGGTTATTCAGTGCCTTACAGAATAATTTCTTGTTTTTTTAAGAAATTTTCTGATAAGGCACTTATCCAGTGAACTGCCTTTCTTCCTGAACAGGGTTAGTCCGACAGGGTTGGACATGAGGATATGATGTGGAAAGACCTCCAAAGAGAATTACTCATGGCAGGGAAGATAAATAATGAAACGTTTTTTCCTGGTGCTCTTCTTTTTTATCACTCTGTTACTCGTTACTGCTGGGCGAAATAAAGTTATGGCCAAAAACAAGAAAGCCGAGCTGCCTTTCCTAAGGCAGCTCGGCTTTCTTGTTAAGGTCCGTAGCTTTCCGCCCCTGCTTCACAATAGGTTTGGCTTTATCTTTGCTAACAGGTATTTTATCGTCAATGTACTCTGTTTTGTGCTCCTTTTTTAAAAAACAATGGGATTACCAATGAATAGAAGAAAAGTTGATATAATGGGTCTGTAGTCAGTCAGGTGCTATTGAGCCAACTACACAAAAAAAAAAGCAGAATCTCAAGAAGAGATCCTGCCTTTTTATACTCTGTTCTACAAACTGTAGAAA
>DQVD01000086.1 GCA_015661935.1 Desulfocapsa sulfexigens
GGGAATTTCCTTGAGCTTCCCGCCTTGCAGCGCGGATTGCTCTGGGGAATCTGCCGACTTGCAGAAAAACGTCGAGCCTTGCTGCTGAAAAAAGAAATCATTTCCGATTTATTCCCCTATCTTGAATCCTCTGATGCTACGGTACGAGGACTTGCAGCTAAGGCCATAGGCATGCTTGGTGAAAGTGTTCAGGATGATGCATTACAGCCGCTGTTAGGTGATGAGCAGGAAGTCCGTTTGTATCACGATGGTGAAATTTCAGTACTCTCTGTTTCACAACTTGCCGCCACTGCTTTGCAGAATCAAGCCGCATAACCGATAACCTTAATAGTCAAGAGTTTAATTGTGTTTGATAAAGCAGTTTCCCATCTCGGTTTTCTCCAGTTTGAGATATTTGCAGGTGATATTAAAAAGAATCTGACGCAGGTCAAAGATGCTTTAGCGGTCTTAGCTCCTCCCTGCGGGAGCCTGATAGCATTACCGGAAGTGTGGGCCACCGGGTTTGTCTATGAACAGCTGGATCGCTTAGGTGATGAGATCCCGGATCTTCTTGACGAACTTGAGGAACTGGCGCACTCCTATGGCATCGTTCTTGCCGGTTCGCTCCCCTATAAAGAAGAGGGATTTCTGTATAATAAATTATTCTTTTCAGGGCTCGGCTCAGCCGATTCATACGGAATTGCCAAGCAACATCTTTTTTCTTTCTGGAAAGAAGATCAATGGTTTCGAGCTGGAAAAAGACCAGACCCCGTTGATTTAAATGGCGGCGATCTGGTTGGTGGATTTGTCTGTTATGATCTTCGTTTTCCCGATACTGCACGGTTACAATGTTGTCAGGGGGCAGAAATTCTTCTCATGTCCGCAGAGTGGCCTTTGGCACGTATCAGGCAGTGGGAAATTCTGCTTCAGGCACGAGCCATCGAGAATCAGGCCTTTGTGGTCGCGGCAAATGCATGTGGTGAGTGGGAAGGTTTGAAGATGGGCGGTCATTCTCTGGTTATTGCTCCGGATGGTGAAATTCTAGCAGAAGCAGGTGTTGGACAGGAGTCGAAAGTGTTTCCCATTAACAGGGAGGTTCAAAAGGAATTGCGGCAGCGTTTTAACAGTGTTGCTCCAACTCCCTGGGCAGTGGAAGACAGTGATAAGGTGATGTCTTTAAAGCAATTGGCAAAAAAAGTGGCTGTTCGGAAACAGACAGGTCAGAAAATTGTATTCACCAATGGTTGTTTTGATATTTTGCACGCCGGGCATGTTGATTATCTGCAAAAGGCCCGCAGGCAGGGAGATTTTCTGGTACTTGGTTTGAATGATGACCAGTCTATCCGTTCCATTAAAGGCCCGGAACGACCAATTAATGAAGAACTGCAGCGAGCCAGAGTTTTAGCGGCACTTGGCTGTGTGGATGCGGTTGTGCTTTTTGGTGAAGATACTCCCCTCAATCTGATTACCACATTATGCCCTGATATTTTAGTGAAAGGTGCCGACTGGGAAGAGGATGAAATCGTTGGTGCAAAAGAAGTTAAGGCAGCTGGTGGAAGAGTGGAGAGAATAGCCTTTGTAAGTGATACATCAACGACCGGGATGATTGATCAGATCAGGTCGATTGATAAAGAATAAAAAGTATAGCATCGGGCAGAGAATAATCCTTAAGGTATTTTCTCTGCTCGGTGCGGCATGCTCTTTCCCTATTTTGCTGCTTCTGTCTCTTCTTTTTTATCGTCCTCAGCCAGATCAGCCAAGCCGAACCCCATACGGACTTTCTGGTCAATATCGATGAACATCTCGGGGTGATCCTTGAGAAATCGTTTGGCGTTCTCACGTCCCTGACCTATACGTTCATCCTGATACGAATACCAGGAACCGCTTTTGTCTACAATATCCTGCTCCACGGCAAGGTCGAGCAGGTCTCCTTCCCTGGAGATACCTTCACCGTACGCAATATCAAATTCTGCAATTTGAAAGGGCGGGGCCACTTTGTTCTTCACCACTTTGACTTTAGTGCGGTTACCAACAACTTCCTGGCCGTCTTTCAGTGCACTAATTCTGCGGATATCAAGACGTAGAGAAGAATAAAATTTAAGGGCGTTACCACCTGTGGTGGTTTCCGGATTCCCAAACATCACTCCGATTTTCATCCTGATCTGGTTGATAAAGATCAGGGCAGTGTTACTTTTATTCAAGACGCCGGCAAATTTACGCATTGCCTGTGACATAAGACGGGCCTGTAATCCCATATGGGAGTCGCCGATATTGCCATCAATCTCCGCTTTGGGAACAAGTGCTGCAACTGAATCGACGACAATGACATCCACGCCACCCGAGCGAATGAGGATCTCAGCGATTTCAAGTGCCTGCTCGCCAAAATCCGGTTGTGATACAAGGAGGTTGTCCACATCTACTCCAAGACGTTGCGCATAAGCAGTGTCGAGAGCATGCTCGGCATCAATAAAAGCTGCTGTTCCACCTTTTTTTTGGGCTTCGGCAACCACGTGGAGTGCAAGGGTGGTTTTACCCGAAGATTCCGGGCCATAGATTTCAGTTATTCTCCCCTTCGGGAAGCCGCCCACTCCAAGGGCAATATCAAGACTTAAGGCACCTGTAGGAATAACGGGAATTTTTTCAATAGCAACTGAACCCAGACGCATGATGGAACCTTTGCCGAATTGTCGTTGAATCTGGTTGAGTGCATTTTCAACGCTGCCTTCTTTATCTTTTGCTGCCATATAAGTTCCTCTTTGTGATTATTATTCGTGGAAATCTGATGTATCTGTTTGTAACAGATGATGTCGGACAATATCAAGTGCTGTCTGCGCAGTTAATCGTTGTATTTCATATCTGTTTCCTGAAAACAGAAACCGCTGTGCCGTTGTTTCATTCTTTTCAGAAAGTCCGATGAAAACTGTGCCCACCGGTTTGTCGTCACTGCCGCCGCCTGGCCCTGCGATGCCGGTTACAGAGAGGGATAGATCCGCATTACTTTTTATACGCATTCCCTGTGCCATTGCAATCGCAACCTCCTGGCTTACGGCGCCATGTTTTTCGAGTAAGCTTTCCTTCACCTTGAGGTAGGTGGTTTTCATGGAGTTAGCATATGATGTTACTCCGCCCAGATAATAGTCCGAGCTACCGGCAATGGATGTCATTAAATGGCTGATCAGTCCGCCAGTACAGGATTCTGCAACAGAGAGTTTTTTGTTGCTATCCAGAAGTAATGCACCCACAACTGATTCCATGGTGTCACGCTCACTGCCGTACATTGAAGATCCAAGTCTGTTTGTTATAAGACGGATGCTTTTTCGTGCAAGATGATCTGTTTTTCTTGCATCATTCCCCCGGATCGTCATACTCAAGTGGACATCAGGGAAAACAGGGTAATACCCGATTTCCACATTTTTTTCGAGGGTAAGGGCTTTTATATCATGGTTGATTTCAATCTCGGTTTTCCCGAAAATCTTAAACACCTTTTGTGAACTTGTCAGCTGTTTGCCATCGTACCATGTAGCCAGACGAGGTAATACCTGCTCCACAAGCAGGGTGCGCATCTGGTGGGGAATGCCGGGAAGAAAAAAGATGGGTTTGTTGTTATGAATGAGTTGAAAACCTGCCATTTTTGTTTTCGGACTTAATGTTTCTGCACCTTCCGGGAGCCATGCAAGCTTTTCAAGAGAACTTATCGGTTGTTCTGTGTTTGAGCTCAGATGCTGTCTGACAAGAGAGAGTATCTCAAGGTTGGGCATGGTGGGCCGGTTTAAGGCTTCTGATACTGCTTCGGTTGTGAGGTCATCCTCGGTTGGTCCAAGTCCACCGGTCACCAGCACAAAATCCACACGACCAAGAGCACGTTTAAGGGCTTCACCGATGAGTTTAGGCGTGTCGCCGATGGTGTGCATGGCGTAAATATCAAAGCCCGCTTTAAAAAGATGATGAGCCGCAAAGCCACTGGTGGTATTTGGAATTCTTCCCGAGGTGAGCTCGTTTCCTATGGCGATAATTTCTCCAAGCATGATTATACTTCCACCTGTCTGCCTTGAACAATACCGTCGTTTATCTTGTCGAGATATATAGGAATGATCTGCCCCATCAGGCTGTCTTCGCCTGAAAAGATAACTGGAATATAGTTGTCGGTGAATCCACTCAGCATATTATCAGCAGTGCGTTTATGTTCCACTAAAACAGGTCGTTCGGTTTTTAGAAAACGTGAATAGAATTTTTGTTTCTTACTTTCTCCAAGATTTTTCAACTCTGCTACCCGTTGCTGGCTCACACCCTTTGGAACCTGATCCCTGTATTTTGCTGCAGGAGTTCCCGGACGTTTAGAATAGGGGAAAACATGGAAATAGGTGGAGTCAATTTCCTCAAGCAGACTTTTGGAGTTTGCAAACTCCTTTTCACCTTCACCGGGAAATCCAGTAAGGATATCAATGCCAATGGCGGCATCGGGAAAGGCTTTCATGCATTTTTGGATGACCTTACGGAAGGTTTCCCGATCATAACCACGGTGCATGCGACTGAGGATGTTGTCATCCCCGCTTTGAAGAGGGATATGGAA
>DQVD01000089.1 GCA_015661935.1 Desulfocapsa sulfexigens
CCTCAATATAAGGCATTGGCCAGTGATCTTGCCGTAGACGGAGGGCTTATTTTGAAACATGATGATGGTACAAGTAGTGTGGAACATAGCGGGGAGATTCGCTATTGTGAGAAATGATCACAATGAATTAAGGGCCCGGCAAGAAATAACCTGGACGTTCCAATTCGTAACTGTCCCACATCTTCTTTGATTCTTTCTGATAAGGCACTTATCCAGTGAACTGCCTTTTTTTCTGAACAGGGTTATGCTTTTTCAAGAAATGCCCAGGAAACTATCTCACGCTGAAAAAGTTGGCGTCCATAGGAGTGCAGAAAGGAAAGCGCTTCCTGTTGACTGGCTGTTGAAAGCTGGAGCCGATGGAGACGTTCCAATGGCTGGTTCAGGGCAACTGCCAGAGATTTCAGAGTTCCCCGGGAGAGTGCTATACTCGGTGTTGTCCCTTTTGTAGCGCAATTACTGCAATGTATACCGCCGCTGCCTGTTTGGAAATGGTAGCTTTTGTGTGTTTGGATTTCCTGGCCGCATTGAAGGCAGCTTTCCAACTGTGGACTGTATCCGATGATGGCATAAAAACGGATAAGAAAAAGGATCAGGATCTGTAAGGGAGGGTGGTTAGTGTTCAGGCTGTCATAGGCATAAACCAGGAGAGGGTAGAGCTCCTCATCACCTTCAACTTCTTTTGTGGCCAGAAGAATTAGTTCGCGGATGACGCTGGCCGTGGTGTAACAGACGATATTTTTCCGGAGTGCCAGGTAGCCATCCAAAAGATCGGCCTCCGCAATAAATGCCAGGCGGTTATTTGGCGGAATGGTGTGAAGGATTCGCAGGGAACTGAAAATTTCCAGTTTGTTAACGAAACGTTTTTTACTTCGCTTGGCTCCTTTTGCAATGCCTGTCAGTCTTCCGTGGTTCTGGCAAAAGAAAGTGACAATCAGATCTGATTCTCCGTGATCGCGGCAGTCGAGGACAATCGCTGCCGATTCAACCTGTTGTTTGCTGCTCACCTTTCAGAAATATGTTTTTTTCAATCAGGAAGATCTTCCGGGAGTGATAGCCTGCGTCGTCCGTTTTCTACTTTGGGAAGTGGTATTTCGAAGCCGTTGAGATGAAGATTCCCTTCAAATGTTTCCGGCATATCAAGGATGATCGTCTTTTGTGCCTGGTATTGCAGGCTGGTACCAGCTGTGAACTGTTTATCAAAAATAAAACCATCATCCAGGGTGACTTTGAGGGTGCCGGTACTGTGAAAGTCAATTTCCAGGCTGTAGGGAGCCATTGGTGTCTGTTCCTGCTGTACGGGAGTTTGGGACCTGGGCATAAATGTATTACTGATATAATCTATCGGATTCCAGTTGAAGTAAAACAAAGCTCCAATAATGGCAATGATGCAGAGCATGAGAAAAAAACTTTTCCCGGCAGCAGGAGATATGGATGATGGCTCCGCATAGTTATTGAATTTTTTGTTTTTTCTTACGGGAGGCCCTGTCGGTCTTTTGGACGACGCATTCTCTTGATTGATGTTTTGACTGTATCGTTCAAGAACGCTTGCCGCATCAAGCTCAAGATAATCGGCATAGATTGAGTAAAATCCACGACAAAACGCCACGGCTGGCATACGTTCATAGTCATCTTCTTCAATGGCTGTAAGTATCGGTAATGAGATCTTTGTCGCTTGGTAGACATCCGTTAGCGAGACACCCTTTTGTTCCCGGTGGTCGCGGAGGAAAGTTCCAAGTGTTTGTATTTCTTCCTGTGTGTCTTCTTGAGATATGATAATCACCTTACAACCTTTTAATGTATGCTTGTTCCTTAATCTTTTTGACCCATTCGTTAAACTGCCCTTTGAGTTGTTCATCATAGAGCTTGGCTCTTATCTCTTCTTTTACTGAGTCAAAGGATGTCTGGACAACAATCTGACCATCCTTACTTGAGAGAAGTTTGAAAAACTGGTAGCCGGAAGGGGTTTCAACTATTTCACTGATTGCCCCGGGGGCGAGTTTCAGGACAGCATCCCGCATATAGGGCGCCATTTCATCTTCCTGGAATACACCAAGGTCACCCCCATCAGATGCGGATGGCAAGTCTGAAAACTTTTTTGCCAGGATTCTGAAATCCTGACCATTACTGACGAGTGCATGAACCCTTTCGGCTCGTTTTTTTGCATCCATCTTGTCTGCGTATCGATTAGGGGCAGATGCTTGCCGGCCTGATTTTTCCCAGACAAAACCCATTTGCATCAGATAGTATCCGCCGCTACTTATATGCCTAGTATAATTCGTATCGTAATAATCAAGAATCATATCATCGGTGATGATGATTTTAGAGCGAATCTCATAATTGACTAGTTTGCTTTGCAGGATTTGATTGCGCAGGGTATCGAGATAGCCGTCAAAGTTCATTCCCATTGTTTCCAATTGAACCAGAAGCATCTCTTTGGTGATGTTATTTTTAGAAAGCATCTGTTCTGTTGCCGCCTGTATTTCAGTCTGAGAGACACTGATACCCTTTTTAGCAGCTTCCTGGGCGATGAGTTTTTTATCTATCAGGTTGTTGAGTATCTCCTCCCGGGCACGACTCAAGGCGTCTTCGACTTGTGACGGTGGGGCCTGGTCATTAATTTTTTTGAAGTAGCCTTTTCCCTCATCGTTTACTTCAGACATGGTGATAACTTCATCATTCACGACTGCAACGACTCGATCAACCAGCTGGGCAGCGAAAAGAGGA
>DQVD01000203.1 GCA_015661935.1 Desulfocapsa sulfexigens
GATAGTTTTTTCAAACTTCCGGTAAACAGAAGTACTTCACCGGTCAACAGAAGGTTTTCTTTTCTTTGCAGTTTTACCAGGGGCTGGACTCCAGCATCATGGAATCTATTCATCATCTCCCGAACCAAAGGATCAGAAAAATAATCAACAATTGAGTTTGCTGCCTGCTCTCCAAGTCCTTCAACTTCAAGCAACTCCTCACGGGTCACATTGAGCAATCGTTCAAGACTTAAAAAAGTGCTCTCAAGTAAGCCCGCAGTCACCTCTCCAACATAGCGAATCCCCAAAGCTGTAAGGAAGCGGGATAAAACAGGCTTCTTGGCAGCCTCAATGCCAGACAAGGCATTATCGGCAGATTTCTCGCCCCATCCATCAAGCACTTCAAGATCCGTTCTTTGTAATTTAAAAATATCCGGTAAATCGTTGATCAATTTTGAATTAAAGAGTTGCTCCACACTTTTTTTTCCAAGACCTTCAATATCAAGACCAGCTTTGGAGCAAAAATGAACCATCGAGCGCAAACGCTGCGCAGGACAATGGGGATTTGCACAACGGGTTACGGCTTCACCCGCTGGTTTAACCAGAAGATGAGAACAGACAGGGCAGTTTTTAGGAATAAGAATAGGGACTGCATCTCTATCCCGTTTTTCAGGCACTGCCTTTATAATCTCAGGAATCACATCACCAGCACGCTGGATTAGAACAGTATCGCCGGTGTGCAGATCCTTTCGTTGAATCTCATCAGCGTTGTGGAGAGTGGCTCTACTCACCATCACACCGCCCACATCAACAGGTTCTAAAATAGCAACAGGGGTTACGGCACCGGTTCGCCCTACCTGAAAATCCACCCTTACAATTTTAGTAGTTGCCTGGATAGCCGGAAATTTACAAGCTATAGCCCAACGCGGAGCACGTGCCTTGGCACCTAGCCGTCTCTGCAACGCAAAATCATTTACTTTCACAACCATTCCATCAATTTCATAGGAAAGATCATGGCGTAGGGTGGCAAGCTCCGCAAACCTGTTGATTACGGCTTTGATATCGGGACAAAATCTAAGCAGATCATTGACAGGAAAACCTAAGGATTCCAGAAATTGCAACAATTCCTGCTGAGTTCTGCAATTGGTATCTGTCGGTTCTGCTAGTCCGTAAACATAAAAACGCAGGGGACGCTTTGCGGTGATTTTGGGATCAAGCTGACGCAGAGAACCCGCTGCAGCGTTACGCGGATTAGCAAAAAGAGGTTCTCCATTTTCTGCCCGCTTCCCATTGAGTTCTGTAAGCCCGGTTCGATCCATAAACACTTCGCCGCGTACTTCAAGACGAGGTATATCTGTTTTCCTGAGACGCAGAGGAATGGATGCAACTGTACGAAGCTGCGCGGTTATATCCTCACCAATGGATCCGTCACCCCGGGTGCTTCCTTGAACAAGCAAACCATATTCATAAACAAGTTCCACTGCCAACCCATCAAGCTTCGGCTCGGTCATATATTCTGGTCGAACATCGGTGAGTAAAAAACGAAGGAGACGATCTTCAAAGGAGTGGAGATCCTGATCATCAAAAGCATTTTCAAGACTGAGCATGGGCAGACGATGCTGCACCTGCTCAAACTTATCAAGTGGTGCACCGCCAACGCGCTGGCTGGGTGAGTCGGAAGTTACCCAATCGGGGTGGGCTTCTTCTATTTTCAGCAACTCCTGAAACAGGCGATCATATTCACCATCTGAGATCTGCGGATCATCGAGCACATAGTAATGGTGAGAATGTTCAGTTAAAAGAAGCCGTAGTTCTTCCAGGCGCTTCTGCTTAGACATATGGCTTACCTGGGGGGAGTCAGCAGAGTTCCGCCTTTGGCGATATTTTCATGTTCCACTTCATCTATAAAAATCAAAATTGACTCCGGTGGTTTTCCTGCTTCTTTGGAGATTACATCAGTCACTCCCCTGCAGATATTACTCTTTTGATCTTTAGTAAGTTTTCCGGCTACTCGAATATTTACATATGGCATATTTTCTCCTTAAAAAAACTGCTCTTTTATTGCAAACAAAATTGCGCGACATTGGAAGGTAGCTGATCAGCAGTCATTCCAAATTCCTTTGCCAGTTCAGTCAGTTCCAGCATACTGCAATTGATAAAATTCTCTGGCAAGTCTTTTCCGGCCGCAGCCACTCCCTGCTCCAGAAAAAGCAATAATGCAAGTGCCGCCGTCTTGTGAAAATCATCGTTTTTTATGAATTGCCTCTCCATAAAAGCCTGGCAACGATGCCAATTATAAAGACTTCTCCTCACACCGCGATAGATGGTTTTATGGAAATTTTCCAGACTGATATCACGAAGGATAATTTCCTGATACCGCTGAACCACAGCATCTTTAAGCCTGGCAAGTTCTTCGTCACGAAGCACTACTCCGGGCCCGTCATTATCTTCTGTTAAATAGTACAGTGACGAATGAAAAGCAATCTCAGGAATTTCTCCAGAGTTACGAACAATAAGCCACTCATCTGCAAAAAGAACCTTACGATCCTCTTCTGTCATTGCTTCTTCTCCAGATCAAAAACAGAACGCAAGATATCCACCTTCATCTCAGGCTGCCCCTTACAGCTTCCACCTTTGAGATACATGACAGGATCATGGAGAAGCTTTGACACAATGGCAGAAGCCATCTTTTCAATGCTCTTCTGTTCTTTTGGTGTTAAATTCTTTAGCCGCGGAAGGGTTCGTTCAAGCTCCATTTGACAGATCTTATTTCCTTTGGTACGAAGAGCTGTAATGGTTGGTGTAATAGCAAGGCCTACCAGCCAGTCCTTAAATTTCAGGGATTCTTCATCCACAATTCTGCTGGCTTTAATGGCCTCCTTATCACGTTCCGCTTTGTTCAGTTCCACCACATTATTGAGATCATCAATATCGTAGAGATACACATTGCCAAGGTCATTTAAAGCGGGATCAAGATCCCTCGGGACGGCAATATCAATAAAAAACAGTGGTTTATTGCGGCGATTTCGCATTAGAGGTTTCACTTCCTCTTTATGCAGGATAATCCCGGGAGCTCCTGTGGAGCTTACGATGATATCCACCTGTTCGAGCTGATCAAACAGCTCATCCAAACCAACAGCGCGGCCATTAAAACGTTTAGCCAGATCAAGGGCCCGTTCAAGGGTTCTATTGGCAACCACCACATCCTTTGCACCATTACCCACCAGATGTTTCGCGGCAAGCTCTGCCATTTCTCCAGCTCCGATAAGCAGTACCCGTTTGTTCTCAAGTGATCCAAAGATTTTTTTTGCAAGTTCGATGGCCGCATAACTGATGGACACAGCAGAAGAGCCAATACGGGTCTCACTGCGTACACGCTTGGCAACAGAAAAAGACTTATGCAAAAGCTTATTGAGAATTGGACCGGTGCACTTTTTTTTCGAGGACCAGCGATACGCCTCTTTCAACTGTCCAAGAATCTGCGATTCACCGACAATCATGGAATCAAGACTGGCTGCCACCATAAACAGATGATGGATGGCTTCTTCATTGCGATAACAGTACAAATGTTTTTCATATTGGTCGGGAGTGAGAGCATCACCAAAAAGAAATCCCGCAAGATTCTTTTCAACATCTTCACCATCACCTGTCAAGACGAGGATTTCCACACGGTTACAGGTGGAAAGCAGATAATACTCCCGCAGCCCCTCAATCTTGCCCAAAGCCTGTAAAGGTTCTTCATAGCCACTGCTGAGTGCCAGTTTCTCACGCACTTCAAGAGGGGTATTTTTGTGATTCACTCCAAGGAGCAGGATTGTCTCACCAGGCATAGCTATGTATTCCCCCAAGCAGATAAGTCACTCCCCACATGGTAAAAAGCACCGAGCAAAAAGCTGCAATAGACATAACTGCTGCCCGTTTTCCGCGCCATCCAAGGATAAAACGCTGATGAATCTGAGCTGCATAGAGAAACCAGGTAATAAGTGACCAGGTTTCCTTAGGATCCCATTGCCAATAGGTTCCCCAGGCTTGTCTGGCCCATACGGATCCAGTGATAATACCAAGAGTAAGAAGACCAAATCCTACAGTCAAACAGTGATTATTCAACTGATCAAGTGCCTCAAGAGATGGCAGTCGACTGAAAAAGAATCCAAATTTTTTGGATTTTAGTTCCCGCTCCTGCAGCAGGTACATGACTGCACCGCAGAATGCCAGGGCCAGAAAACCATAGGCCATAACAGCAACACCTGCATGAACCGGTAACCAAAGGGACTGCAGAGCGGGGGGAAGCGGATTAAATGCCCGAGACACCGAGGCAGCGATTATCAACATAATCACAATGAGCACTGAAACAAACGTTCCAAAATTCTTTACTGAGTAACGCCAGTGAAAGGAGAGATATGCCCAGGTCACAGACCAGGAAAAAAAGACAACAACTTCATGCTGAGAAGTTATGGGAGTATGGCCCGCAATCAGATAACGTGAGAGTACATAGAGACTCTGCAGTATTCCTGATCCGATCAGAATCCTCCTGGCAATTTTACGAAGTTTCTCCTTTTGCGTAAAAAAGAAGGCAAGATAAACAGCACAGGCCACAAAACTGACAAGTAGTACACTATTAAACAATAGATAGTTGATTTCACTCAACATGATACGATCTCCTGCAGAATTGGTACATCAAGCCATCACTTTCCTAACCCTGTTCAGGAAGAAAGGCAGTTCACTGGATAAGTGCCTTATCAGAAAATTTCTTTGAAAAAAACAAGAAATTGTTCTGTAAGGCACTAA
>DQVD01000175.1 GCA_015661935.1 Desulfocapsa sulfexigens
GCTGCTATGCGCTTATTGCCACAACGACGAAGACAAACGAAAATTCGGCGCATTATTTGGATAATTATCTCTTTCCAGCTCCCTAAGCGTAAACTTCGGAACCTTTCCACCTGATTCGTTATTACCACTTTCCCTGCAGTTCTCTTTTGGCAGCATGTCTTACATCAGACGTAACCCAATCCAGACCTGTATGTTTTCAGCAATGATCTTTAAGGGCAGGACAGGAAACTTTCTAAAGCATTGTTTCATGAGGGAATTCAGTAAATATTCTCTTAAAGCATATACACATCATACCTGCTGTTTTTCATTTTGATAACATGGCTTGGGGATGTACTTGTCAAAAGTTGAGCACCCTTTGGACGCTTCACAACAACCCTTTTTTGTGCGTAATTCATGGCCACTTGTAGCAGTTTATCGCCGTCGGTATCATCCCCAACAAATTCTCTGATAATGCGCATTTCCTGCTTGTTAAGAGCGGATTTTTTACTGTGGGGATACATGGGATCAAGGTAAACAGTATCAGGTTTTGTGTTTTTGTTATCACTGTTCATGTATGAGATAGCATCATCCAGGACAAGAGTCAGGTTGTTGATGATATTTTTATCCAGATCATGAGACGCTGCAGCCCGTTCCAGTCCATCCTGCAAAAGAGCAGCAAGTATCGGTGATCTTTCAATCATGGTGACTCTACAGCCAAGAGAGGCAAGAAGAAAGCTGTCTTTACCAAGGCCTGCTGTTGCATCAAAAATGGTTGGTCTGATCCCCGGTTTTATTCCAACTGCTCTTGCCAGGGCCTGCTTTATTCCTCCGCCATGCTGTCTGCGGTAATTTAATGATTCTGAGAGAAAATCCACATGGAGTGTTACAGGTCTCCTGGATTTTCTGTCGTGTTTCAGTTGAATTTGCAGGCCTTTTTCCGTATATACTAATAACGTGTTAAACTCTTCCTGTTTGGCAGGAGATATTTGGCTCAGGTGCATTCTTTTTGCAAGTGCTGCAGCTTTGTCTAAGAGAATTGCATTTCCTGCCATGTATGATATGGCGACTGGATGTCTGGAAAGTGTCTTTGAGGAAGTCTTCGGTGTCATTATCCTGGAGAGCCGTTAAGGAACGTACACGAAATAAACTGAATAAATTAATGTCCTTTTTCCGTCTTCTGCGTTGTTCGTTGGTCACGTAACCCGTTATGTACCCGCCTCGCACCTTGAATACGAAAAAAATGCCAATTAATTTTTGTTCAGTTTATTTCGTTCCCGTTCCTAAGTTAGAAAATTGATAGTGCAATTGTCAAAATACAAATACATAAGAAATCAACAGATGGAAACAGAAAAACATAAAAAAATTGAAGTAGTGGCAATTATTCCAGCTCGCTATCATTCAAACAGATTTGAAGGAAAGCCGCTTGCCCTTATCAATGGTAAGCCCATGATTCAGCATGTCGCGGAACGTGCTCAAACGGTATCCATGTTGAGCCGGGTCGTTGTGGCAACGGATGATAAGCGGATAGCTGATTGTGTAGCAGGCTTTGGCGGGGAATATGTGATTACCCGTGATGACCATGTTTCAGGATCGGACAGGCTGGCAGAGGCAGCGGAACTGCTCGATATTTCAGAACATGATATAGTTGTTAACATTCAGGGCGATCAGCCTCTTTTTGACGCGGAAGTTATAGAACAGGTAGCAATGCCTTTATTGGATGATCCGTCTCTTCCCATGTCCACCCTCATTTATAAGATCATAAGGCCTGAAGAAATTGATGATCCAAATCATGTGAAAACTGTGTTTGACCACGAACATAATGCCCTTTATTTTTCACGGGCGCCTGTGCCTTTTCAGCGAAATCCTGAAGATAAAATCGCACCGACCTACTATAAACATCTTGGTTTTTATGCTTATCGTAAAGGTTTTCTGCTTACCTTTGTCGCTCTCCCGGAAGGAGAGTGGGAACGATTTGAAAAACTTGAACAGTTACGAGCTCTTGAGTACGGATATAAAATCAGGGTAATATTGACAACACATGATTCCATTGAAGTTGATACACCCGAAGATTTAAGACGGGTAGAAGAATTTATTAATTCGACGAACTAGTTTAAAACAATAATTTAAAAAAAAGGGATAGTCATGAGAAAAAAAATAACAATCATCGGTGCTGGAAATGTTGGAGCCACTGCTGCTCATTGGGCTGCTGCGAAAAATCTTGGCGATATCGTGCTGCTTGATGTTGCAGAAGGTATTCCCCAGGGTAAGGCTCTTGATCTTAGGCAATCTGGTCCTGTCGAAGGGTTCTATTTTAACGTAACAGGAAGCAATGATTATGCAGATACGGCAAACTCTGATGTTGTAATCATCGCAGCCGGTCTTGCCAGAAAACCAGGAATGTCCCGGGATGATCTTCTTGCTATTAATGTGGCAATTGTGAAATCATGCGCAGAAGAAGCTGTAAAACATTCACCTGACTGTGTGCTGATTGTTGTAACCAATCCAATAGATGCCATGGTGCATACCGCATTTAAAGTAACAGGCCATCCAAAAGGAAAAGTGATTGGTATGGCAGGCGTTCTTGATTCTGCCCGCTATCGTACTTTTTTGGCTGAAGCGCTTGGTGTTGCACCTAAAGATGTAAACGCTTTAGTGCTTGGCATTCATGGTGATAATATGATGCCCATGGTACGTCTTGCTAATGTTGCTGGTGTCCCAATTACTGATCTTCTTTCTACTGAAGAAATTGATGCTATTGTTCACCGCACCCAGACCGGTGGCCTTGAGATTGTAAATCATCTCAAAACCGGTTCAGCTTTTTATACTCCCGGTCTTGCAGCAATAGAAATGGCAGAGGCAGTGCTCACCGATTCCAAGCGTGTCCTTCCATGTGCTGCATACCTGGAAGGAGAGTTTGGTATTTCTGGATATTTTCTCGGAGTGCCTGTTGTAATAGGTGAGAAGGGTGTCGAAAAAATCCTTGAATTTGAGCTCACGGATGAAGAAAAAGAAGCATTGCAGCTTTCCGTAAAGGCTGTTGCAAAACAGATGGAAGCAACAGGACTGTAGATCAAATATGGCGGAAAGAGAGTTGAGAGGAAACGTGGGAGCCAGCCTGAAACAGGTAGAAGAGAAAGTACTGTCGCCACTTGATCTCCTGCAACATAAAGATCTTCGTGAAAAACTGGTTGAACTGGTTCTTGGCGGAGTGCCGGATGGAATACCACCTGAAACTGCTTCA
>DQVD01000014.1 GCA_015661935.1 Desulfocapsa sulfexigens
GCTATCGTGATCTTGTACGGCAGTATGTGAAGGAGGATCCGGGACTGGTTCCCGAGTTTGCCACCAGGTTAACAGGTTCCAGTGACCTCTATCAGAGTACCGGACGACAGCCCACCAACTCCATCAACTTCATCAGTTGTCATGATGGCTTCACTCTTTATGACATGGTCAGCCATAACGAGAAGCATAATAAGGCCAACGGTGAAGGTAATCGTGATGGCGATAATCAGAATCACAGCAGGAATTATGGTGCAGAAGGTGCTACAGATGATCCGGCCATCAATGCTCTTAGACGAAAACAGGTCAAAAACTTCATGGCTATACTTATGCTCAGCCAGGGTGTGCCCATGATTCTGGCCGGTGACGAAATACTACGCAGTCAGCAGGGCAATAATAACTGCTACTGTCAGGATAATGAACTGAGCTGGATTGACTGGAGTCTGCTTGAAGAAAACCAGGAAATGTTTTGTTTTACCAAAGGTATGATCAGCCTGCGCAAACGCCATCCATCTCTTATGCAGAAAAGATTTCTCCATG
This sequence comes from Desulfocapsa sulfexigens, assembly GCA_015661935.1. GTDB lineage: Bacteria > Desulfobacterota > Desulfobulbia > Desulfobulbales > Desulfocapsaceae > Desulfocapsa > Desulfocapsa sulfexigens_A. The sequence goes on from DQVD01000014.1 coordinate 538, forward strand.
GAACAAAGCCTGTAAATGGATCGATGGCAGACATTAGCTGGCATGGTGTTGTCTTGAATAAACCGGAATGGGGAAATTCAGATTCCAGGGTGCTTGCCTTTACCTTGAGTAGAGTGGAACCCGATGAGGAAGATCTGCATATTATGTTCAATATGTCGCAGAAAGATGTCTCCATGGAATTGCCATTACTTACCAGGGGAAGTTGGCATCTGGCAGTGGACACTGCCCGTTCCCCCAAAGAAGATATTATTGAAGCAGAAAAACAACAGATTATTACCACCACAACCATTCGGGTAAAATCCAATAGCATTGTTGTCTGTGAAAATAGATAGGGGTAAACGCTTACTGAGGTACTGGAAAACGCTTACAGTGCGAGGTTTACTGTAAATTTTGATGTCTGGTGAACGGTTACGAAATAACTACAGTTGGTTTTCATCTGGTATCCACTACCGAGAATGATTCACACAGAAACTTTGTTTTTCCGATACATATATTAAAGCGAAACGGAAATTCATGGGAATTTATGGGATTCTTACATCGTATTCATCCTATAATGCCAATGAATACAAAACCGATATCGATATCGATAAATTCCGATTACAATTGACGATGCATTTTTAAGATTCTTTCCTAATCAGCAAGAACAGAAAGTCGCATTTGCAACTCTTCAGCTTTACCATCGCGTATTATGCTGATAATGACATTATCTCCTACACTATGCTGCTCAAGTTCTGTTCGGATATCATCATAGGAGCGCACTTTCTGACCAGCAATAGCTGTTATGATATCACCCAAAATGATTTCATTGGAGAACTGCTGCGTTGGACGAAGGCCAGCTTTATGTGCAGGCCCGCCTGTCTGCACACCGAGCACCAAAACACCTTCAACACCTAATCGCTTTACAAAGCGTTCATCAGCAAGGGTAGCACCGATTCCTGGTCGGATGAGTTTTCCATTCCGAATAAGTTGAGGAACCACACGATTAATTTCACGAACAGGAACGGCAAAGCCAATGCCTGCATATGTGCCTGATGGTGAATAGATTGCGGTATTTACACCAATTAATCTTCCGGCACTATCCAGTAGCGGCCCGCCTGAATTCCCGGGATTAATGGCAGCATCGGTCTGAATCATATCCCGAATTCTTCTACCGGTAATTGCAGTTATTTCACGGCCTAAGGCTGAAATAATTCCTGAAGTTATTGTCTGATCGAGTCCAAACGGATTTCCCACAGCAAAAACTTTCTGCCCTACTTGTAAATTAACGGATTCACCGACTGGTATTGGCTGCAAGAGATGCGACGGAGCATCAATTTGTAAGACAGCAAGGTCTTTATCGGGCGCAGCCCCCACAAGTACCGCCTTCCAGGTGCTATGATCAGCCATGGTTACTTCAATGCGACTTGCATCACTAATGACGTGATAATTTGTTACAACCCTTCCCTTCTTATCCCAAACAAATCCCGAACCTGTTCCCTGAGGAATCTCGACTGCGTTCAATGAAAACATATTTCTCCGTAAAGCTATTGTGGTGATATACACAACAGATGGAGAAATAGATTTAAAGAGTTCTATGGTGTTTTGTTCATCCTGAGCCAGATCACCTCTTGCTGTTACTGCTCGTGGGGTGGCTGTAGAATCAAAGAGTCGATTCTCAAAAGGTTTAAAAAGAAGAAAAAACCCGAGAACAAGAAGGATAATTATTGCAAATGGTGAAACCTTGCCGGTTTGAGATCTGAGCATAAGTTGTAATCACAAAAAATGTAACTGTTCAGAAGCATTCCTGAACAGTTACAGTACGGTAGTATGGCTAAACACAGGGACGACCTGAATAGTTGCCAAATAATTATAGGTTAAGAAAAAACTTCGCAATCATAAAATAAGCAAGAACACCAAGAATATCAATGGCAGTTGTAACAAATGGCCCTGTAGCAATGGCTGCATCAATGTCAAAGCGTTTTAAAATTAACGGAATAATCGTGCCCATGGTGGCTGCCATCGCCATGGAAAAGAATATCGAAAGCCCTACAACCAGTCCAAGGAGTTTTGGCTCTGCATATCCAAAATATGCAAGAACTCCAAGGAATCCACCATAAAGAACACCAAGAATAATACCGACTCTCATCTCTTTGAAGATAATCTTTCGAAAATCCTCCATGTTTATACGGCCGGTTGCAATACCCCTAACAACAATGGTGGATGACTGAGTAGCTATATTTCCGCCCATACCCATGATAATTGGTATAAAGGAAGCAAGGGCAAGAACTTGAGCAAGCTCTTTTTCAAATGCTCCAATAATAAAAAGGGCCATTACTCCACCAAGCCAGGAAGCAAATAACCAGGGGGCCCGAAGGATTGCATTTTCTAAAGTAGATTTCAAAAGAATTTCACGATCTTTACCGGCACCAGCCATCTGCAGAAAAGCTTCGGTAGCCTCTTCTCGCATAACATCAATTATATCATCAACGGTTACAATGCCAACCAATCTGTAACTTGCGTCAACAACGGGCACTGCAAGAAGATTATACTGGGAAATTACATGGGCAACTTCTTCCTGATCAGTGTCTGTTGTGACCGACAGAACATTTTCCCGCATTATATTTTTAAGCTGTCTGTGCGGTGGATTGGTGAGCAGTTCACGAAGTGAAACAACACCTGCAAGTTTCCCATCACCAAATGTGATATAGAGATAAAAAACCATCTCTTTTTCTTCGCTGCGTTTTTGCACCTTGGCAACAGCCTCACCAACACTTAACTCTTCGTCAAGATGCATAAAATCAGGAGACATGAGTCCGCCTGCGCTCTCTGGATGGTACTGGAGGAGTTCATCAACTTCTTCACGATCTTCCTTTTCCATCTGGGCACGAATCTCAACACCAAATTCATGAGGTAAAGCTTCGATAATATCTGCAGCATCATCAGAGGCCATCTCACTGATAACATCTGCCATAAATTTTGGAGTAAGATTTTGAACCAGTGCAACCATAACAGATTCATCGAGTTCACTTAAAAACTCACCCACCTGATCTGTTTGGGCCACAATATTAAAAACCTCATCCCGTTCGACTTCAGAAAGATGCCTGAAAACCCAGGCTGTATCGGCAGGATGAGTCTTGGCAATGAGTTTAAGGAGATTATCAGTGGCATTTCGATGGTTCAGTCTGCGGATCATGTCCAGCAGAAGCTTTCCTTCGGTTCCAATAAGTTCTTTTTTTTCTTTCTTTCCCATTACTATCACCACCTAAACAGGGCTCTTGAATTGATTATTTTAAAAATACACGCAAACTTGACTTACTCTAAGATAAATACTACACAATACATTCAATATGCCAGTTCCGTCAATTTGATTCCATTGATTCCAGGACTTTCTCGAATATATTTTTCATGAGCAAAAAAAAGACTGCCCCACAGCTTAGACGAGAGGAGTTTAAAAACCTTTTCTCTCACGCCTGTAATCTTCAAGAAACAGGACAACTAGCTGATGCACTACTTGTTTACGACGAGCTGCTGGCAAGCTTCCCAGGATCCCCCCTAATCCATTATAATTGCGGGCTTGCATTTTTTGATCTGAAAAACTATTCAAAGGCAGAATCACATTACGAAAAGGCGGTGGCTGGCGCCCCTGAAGACCCTGACATCCATTATAATCGAGGTTTGAATTTCAGACGATTACTTCGATTTGAAGATGCAGCAAAATCCTTTGAAGACGCTTGTAAATCCGGCGATACCACTGTTGATATTTTATACAATCTTGCACTCTGTCATCAGGACCTGGAAGAATTTTCTGAAGCTGCCCGTATATATAGGATTATTTTGTCACAGAGACCGACACATCAGTCAAGTCTTAATAATTTCGCCTATCTGTGTCACAAATCAGGGGATGTAAAACAGGCAAAGTCTCTCTATGGACAGCTACTCAAATTGAATCCGAAACATCTGGCTGCGAAACATATGTTATATTCTCTCACTGGCGTTACTCCTGATAATGCCCCTCTTGATTATGTAGAATCAGTATTTGATAATTATGCAGATGATTTTGAACACAGCCTTGTCGAAAACCTGCAATATAAAACGCCCATGGCTTTGTATGATCTTTACTGTGATTACTATCATGGGGTAGCGCTAACTACCTGTCTTGATCTTGGCTGTGGAACCGGGCTTGCCGGGGAACATTTTAAACACTGCTGTAGTGAACTGATTGGCGTGGATATTTCACAAAAGATGCTTGATGTTGCCAGGGAGAAAAATCTTTACAACGAACTTGTCAAAAACGACATTATCAGCTTTCTTCAAACAAAGGAGCATAAATATGACCTTATTGTGGCGGCTGATGTTTTCACCTACATGGGTGATCTTGAAAATGTTTTTAAAGAATGTTGCACCGTAAGTAAGGCATCCGGTATTTTACTTTTTTCTGTTGAAGAAACAGATAACATCAATAATAAAACATTCAATCTGAAACAAACTGGACGATTTGGCCACTCGGTAGAGTATATTGAGACCTTATGTAAACAGACAGGATGGACAATTATTGACCATAAAATATCGAAACTGAGACAGGATAAAGGAGAATGGATAAAAGGACATTTATTTATTTTACAGCAATAACAACACAGTTCAATATCCTTTAAAAATAGCCGCTACGTTGCACAAACCAACATATTAAAAGACCTATGGACATGGAAAAAAGGCCAACCATTCGCAAGTGTTCGGCTTTCATCTCACTGAGTTTTCGTAACCAGTCACGCATTGATTCCGGCAAGGCCACATAGGGTATGCCCTCAAGGATTAATACCATCCCCACCAATAAAAATAAACTTTTCATAACTCTTTCCCTGACTATTTGTTACACTATTAAGGAATTCTAACAAAATTGAGTAGTCAGTGCTCTTGCTATTTAACAAGACACTTACTAATATATTGTAAAATCTTCTCAATAATTCATATCAAAAAAAATACAATAAAAATATGAGTGACGCGAAACAATCAAAATATAGTGAAGCTGGTGTGGATATAGACAAGGGAAACGCGTTTGTCCATGGGATCAAAGACATTGTAGCTTCAACCCATCAGCCAGGTGTATTAAATGACATTGGCGGGTTTTCAAGTCTTTTTTCCATCAATACTGACAACTACAAACAACCTGTTCTTGTTACATCCACCGATGGTGTAGGAACCAAACTTGATATCGCAAAACGTTGCAACAAACATGATACCATTGGTATCGATCTTGTTGCAATGTGTGTAAATGACATCATTGCAGGCGGAGCAAAACCACTTTGCTTTCTTGATTATTATTCTGTCGGGAAACTTGAGCTTGATGTTGCAACAGAAGTTGTAAAAGGTATTGCAGAAGGTTGCATTCAATCACAGTGTTCACTGGTTGGCGGAGAGACGGCTGAGATGCCCGGTTTATATAAAGCTGGCGATTATGATCTGGCTGGTTTTGTGGTTGGAATTGGTGACAGAGATGATCTTATTGATGGCTCTGAAATTAGCGTTGGTAATAAAATAATCGGCCTTAAATCATCCGGCCTGCACTCGAATGGTTTTTCCCTAGTCCGCAAAATCTGTTTTACCGATCATGACTATAACGTAGATGAATACATTGAAGAACTTGGTTGTGCACTTGGCGATGAGCTTTTACAACCAACAAAAATATATGTACAATCAGTGCTGTCAGTGCTGAAAAGCTTTAAGTTAAATGGAATTGTTCACAATACCGGTGGTGGGTTTATAGATAATATTCCCCGTATCCTTCCCTCAGGATGCAAAGCTGAAATATTCACAAGCCGTTGGGAAGTCCCACCTATTTTTGAATTCCTCGCAAAAAAAGGTAATGTACCTCAAGAAGAGATGTACCGTACCTTTAATATGGGCATTGGCCTGATGATAGCTGTGGACAATGATAAAGTTGAAGATATTGTCCATCTTTTCCAGGCCCATGGGGAAGATGCTTCTGTGATTGGTGAAATCACCAGCCAGGAAGATGGAGAAGAACAGGTCAATTTACTTTTTGAGTAAGCGTTTACCGGTACCTTTTTGAACGGCCGTAAACAAAAAAGGGATTAGTACCTTTCAGAACAATTTCCTGTTTTTCTCAAAGAAATTTTCTGATAAGGCACTTAGGAACGGGAACGAAATAACTTCCCATCTATGCAATCTCAGCTTCAGGCCATATTTGATTGATCGGAAAAACAAACTTTCTGTGCGAATCATTCCCAGAAGTAGATACCAGATGGAAACCAACTGTAGTTATTTCAGCCGCAGGCTGCTAACTATTCCGTCTTCTGTCTTCTGGTTTCTGTCTTCTGATAATCCCCCCGCTAGACCCCACAATCACTCGTACCACCCTGAATCTTATCAAGA
>DQVD01000244.1 GCA_015661935.1 Desulfocapsa sulfexigens
CGTTTCAAAGCATGCACCACCGGTAGCGTGTGGATAACGTCCCCCAAAGAACTTTGCTTAATAATCAGAATTCGTTTATTGGCTATATTCATGGCAAATTAATCTAGAGTAATCGTCTTGTCATGATAAGGCACTTATCCAGTGAACTGCCTTTCTTCATGAACAGGGTTAGCTACACTTACTGTAGCCGCAACCATGACACGTCTCACAGCCTTCCTCAAACACCAAAGTTCCCGCACACTCCGGGCAAGTAGAGGCAAAGCCATGCTGAGTTCCTGCCATAAATGATTTGAACAACTTACTCAACTGAGCAGGAAGGTCAAGCATATGTCCGCTTGAACGATCCAGCTGCTTAATAATTTCGGAAGCCGGGATATTAAAACGCAAAGCTAAAGAAACCAGACGACAGGTGGTGGTCCACATGGTCGATTTGTCCTTAAGGTCAACACGGTTATCAAAAGGAAATTTTGCGAAAACCTCCATGGGTTGTTCATTTTCGTCAAAACAGACAATAATATAAACAGATTTCTGCTCCTGATCTTTTACCCGATAACGCTTGGCACTCAATGTATCCGGAAGTGATTTCTTTATACCGGCACTTGATACCAGGGCTGTCTGCTGCTCAGTTCCCGCACTTTCTTTAGTGTTTAAAACCTGCAGATCTCTCGATCCGTCACGATAAACGGTGAGTCCCTTACACCCCAGTTTATAACCCATGACATAAGAGAGTTCCACCTCTTCACGAGTAGCACTATTGGGCAAATTAATTGTTTTTGAAATGGACGAATCCACGCCATTACTCTGCAGAATACCCTGCATCTTAATATGGTCTTCAGGCCTTATATCCTGGGCAGTACGAAATACTTCCTGCCACTGTTCCGGAATTTCATCATGTCCGATAACGGTACCAGAATCTGCAACCTTTACCATCAACTCATCGGAATAAAAACCTTCTTTCCGGGCAATTTGCTCAAAATGTTTATTAACGAGAATTAATCTATCCCCGTCCATAACATTTTTAATCATAACGATGGAGAAATAAGGTTCACACCCTGAGGCACAGTCAGCAATCATGGACACAGTGCCGGTGGGCTGGATTGAGGTAAGTGCTGCATTTCTTCGTGCCGGATAGTCATTCAATTTTGCATCATAGGCAGGAAACGCCCCTTTTTCCTCAGCTATCTCAACAGATTGTTCTTCTGCTTTTGCCCGGACAAAACTCATAATATCCGCTGCCTGCTTGCGTCCTTCCTCGCTTCCGTAGGGCAGTCCAAGCTGAATCAGCATATCGTGCAGTCCCATGATCCCCATACCTATCTTTCTTGTTTTCAGGGTCATCTCCTTAATTTCAGGAATGGGAAAACGATTACAATCTATAACGTTATCAAGAAAAGAAGTGGCGACTTTCACAACATGTTCCATCCGCTTATAATCTACCTCTCCATCCTTCACAAAATTACTCAGATTCAAAGACCCGAGATTACAGCTTTCATAGGGCAGCAGCCACTGCTCACCACAGGGGTTTGTCGCTTCGAAATCTCCAAGCTGTGGCGTCATATTATCGCGATTAGCGGCATCAATAAACAGAACACCGGGTTCCCCGTTATGCCAGGCCAAATCAATAATTTTTTCGAAGACAGCGCGTGCATTTAGTGTTCCCGCCTCTTTTCCTGTGGAAGGTTCAATGAGAGAATATTCTGCTTCCTCCTCCACAGCCGCCATAAAATCATCGGTGATGGCCACACTGAAGTTAAAATTAGTAAATTTATTCTGGTCTTCCTTGGCACTGATAAAACCCATAATATCAGGATGATCAATACGAAGAACCCCCATATTAGCACCCCTGCGTTTACCACCCTGTTTAATGGTCTCAGTGGCTGCATCAAAAACTGCTGCAAAGGATAGCGGCCCGGATGCCACCCCTTGAGTTGACCGGACAGATGCATTCCTGGAACGAAGCCTGGAAAAGGAGTACCCTGTACCGCCACCCGTTTTATGAACAAGTGCGCCATTACGAATGGCTGTAAAAATCCCATCCATGGAATCTTCAATGGGCAGAACAAAACAGGCAGACAGCTGCCCGATATCGGTTCCCGCATTCATAAGACAGGGAGAGTTGGGAAGAAAATCAAGATGATACATCATGCGAAAATAGGACTCGCGCAAAGCTTCAAACTGCTTGCTCTTCTTTTCCACTCGAGCTACTGCGTTACTCACCCTTTTACATAATGTTTCCCAGGTTTCTGCAAGCTCTCCGGCGCTGTCTTTTAAATAGTAACGCCTTGCAAGTACAGTTTCTGCAGTTTTGGTCAATACCTGTTTGGTCAAGTCAGGGGTCATGTGTGCCTCGTCGAATAGAAAAAAGTGAATTTTATTGGCTGAAAACGCTGATAATTAAAAGATGCCAGGAGGTCTGGCGGAAAATAAACAACATAAGTCCGACTAACTTCTCCGCCATTTGTTGAAGATGAACATATACCATACTTAGTTGCCCTGCAAGAGCAATCTACAACATATAGTAGAAAAACACCGACATTCACTTTAGAAAAACCTTTAACTAAAAGATAAATCGTACTATTCGAAAGAGCTTTATTGGTTACTTTTTCTTAAAAATATTTAAACTGGCCAATAGCCTCTACAAAGTGGTCCGCTTCTTCAGGTTAATAACATAAAACATGTACTATTTTGATGTATCGGAAAAACAAAGTTTCTGTGTGAATCATTCCCGGAAGTGGATGCCAGATGAAAA
>DQVD01000256.1 GCA_015661935.1 Desulfocapsa sulfexigens
AGATCCAGATCCACAGTCCCATCAAAACGATCCACGCCGTAGTCACAGTTGGCAACAGAATATCCTGCATCACACTTGGTAAGGTCTCCAAACTTTATTCCGGTACAGCCGTCAACAGTCCCATCATTAAAATAAACAGTATCACCTAATGCTACTCTTACTTTGCGAAGACCAACGTCCGCTAACAGACAACCGCCATTGTCGCTGTACCAGAGCTTCCAGATCTCGCCAGACGGAATGACCAACTCTACAGTTGTGTTTGTATTATTACAAATCTTTGCAAGCATCTCTCCAAAACTCAGTTCCCCAGTCAAATCATCACGATCAGCAACTACATACGGGTTTGAAGACATCTCATATTCCCTGCGACCATCACGACTATTCTTCCCTCCAAAAACACGGTCTTCACCACCACTTAAAGCATAAGCAGCACGATAAGCCCCCTGCCCATAGGCGTCGATACGTCCATTATCTACATCTGTCGTATCTGTAACACAAACCAGGTTACTGTCACCACAGGTTTTATCCAGGCTTCCAGACCAACCGTAATAATTATCAAGCTGATAAAGAGTTAAACACAAATTATCGGAATCAGTATTCGTGAGGATATCGGTCACATCATACCCATAGGGCAGGGACCAGGTATCCGTGTTCACCGAACTGATATTTAAATCTTTAAAGGGAAGCCCGCAGGGAGGATTGGCACAGTTTGATGTCGGACAGTCCTCACTACCATCACCATTTGTATCAGGACAGGGAAGTCTGCCACGACTAAAAGCATACGAAATCAGTGAATTTTTGATGATTGTCATATTAGCCTTTTCTTTGGCTATTTTACTTGTCTTGTTGACACTGATCATTATGCCAACGCCTGCTGACATCAACAAACCAACAATAACAAGAACCATACTTATCTCAATCAGGCTGAATCCTTTTTCGCGTGAAATCGTTTGGTTCGGGCACATAGCTTCTCCCATTGGTATTTATAGTGATTTGCGAATGAATTGACACTCGCCCCATACTCGTGACAGCCGCTCCGCGTTGTTACGTATCTTTGTGCGCTGCTCTGCCGCATGCTGGCTTTGCGCCCCTGTCCTTGCAGGCGCAGAGCACCACAACACACGTTACACCGCAGTGCGGTTATAACAAGAAACTGAGAAAAACACGCGATTCAGGTATCAATTCAGCTGCTGCGAGCTATAGTTCAAGACTCTTATTAAAGATGATACTTTATTTAGGGGCAACAAATCAAATAATCATCATATCAACGCCTATTCAATCACCAGCATCCTCTCCCATTTTCCGCCACGATAACGTAAAGAGATCAGCAGACAGAGTGTGCTGATAAAGAAAACAATACATCCCCAGGCAATATAAATAGTCATACCCAGATAGTTAATACCAACATAGAGAGGAATCAACATACAGCAAAGTGTTGCTCCGGCAATAGCCATCAGCAGAAAACGGGTATCACCTGCTCCTTTTAAGACCGCTGCAAAAATCATATAGAAGACATCAAGAAATATATACAATGTAACCAGCTTCAGAATACCTGATCCCATCTGTAAAATTTCTTCATCATTTCCACCCATCTCACTGGCGTCGATAAACATGGAAACAATAGCTTCCGATGCAAAGAAAAAGAGCGCATCCAACAGCAAAGTATAGATCATAAGAAGATGAATACCGCTCCAGGCTGCAGATCGTGCCTCTTCCGGTCTGCCACTGCCAAGTGCTTTCCCTGTCATACTACTGATTCCAAAGGAAAACCCAAGAGCCGGCATAAAGGCAATCGAACTTATGGAAATTGCAATATTGGACGCCGCAAGGGGTACTGTGCCCATACGTCCCACCAAGATAATAAAAAAAGTAAATGCAAAGATATCAAGACTGAACTGCAGGGCACCGGGTACACCAAAACGAAACAGCTTGAGCAGTATGTCCCGATTAAGAGCCATGGTCTCAAGCAACCTGAAGTCAGTCCTGAAACGTTTAGAAAAAATCGGGGGAGCCAGACAGAGGACAATCACCCCCCAGGCAATAACTGTGGCAATGGCAGCACCGCGTATGCCAAGCTCAGGCATTCCCCAGATACCATTAATCAGTGCATAATTCAGTGGAATATTTACAAGCATGCCCACAATATTTGCAATCATCACTGGTCTAGTCATTCCCCTTCCTGTAAAAAAACCGGAAAAGGGCTGGATAGCCACATGTAGCACACCGCCCTGACAAAGAATCATAAAATATTGTTCTTCAAGAACACGAACCTCAGGACTATGACCAAACAATTTAAAAAGTGGACCACTTACAAAATATGCGATCAGCAGAAGAATTACCCCGGAAAAAGCGGTGAAAAAAATTCCCTGCCACAGGGCTGTCCCTATCTTTTCCGGGTGCCCCGCACCTTGATACTGAGCTATAAACACCGTGACATAGCCGGCAATCCCACCTAAAAAGCAAAGGATAAGAAACACAGTAACACCTGCTGGAACAACTGCAGAAAGAGCATCAACACTATAATGGGAAAGAAAAATCCGATCGGTAAATTCCATGACCGTGGTCGCTGCCATGCCTGTGACCAAAGGAATACAAACTCTTGAGACTTCACGGTAACGGCTTTTTTGGCGCCAGTTATGCCATTGTTTAAACATAAAAAATCTCTTGATAAATTCACCTTACAAATGGATATTTATTTGGACAATTTATTATAAATCTTTTATCCATACTACTTACAGTAATGCATGCAGTTGCAAGACTGACAGGAATACCAATCTTTTTCCATTCAGCCTTCAGCATAATATCCCTTCAGCCTATATAATACATTACTATGGATACCCTGGAATGCATCAAAACCCGTAGAAGCATCAGAAAATTCACCACAGAAGAAGTCCCAAGAAAAAACCTGGAAGAGCTGCTCGAAATTGCCCGCTGGAGTCCATCCTATAAAAACTCTCAGCCCTGGGAAGCAATTATACTCTCTGGTGCCAAAAAGAAAGAACTTTCCACCATACTTGTAGGCCTGTTGGAGGATGGCAAAGACAACAGCCCTGATTTAGCTTCCCCAACCTCTTGGCCTGAAAGGGAAAATACAAACATTAAAAACCTCATGGCCAAACGCATGAAACTTACCGGTGTTGATCTTGGTACACCAGAAATGATACTCAAGGCAAAAAAGGCAAATTTTAATTTTTATTTCGCCCCCCACGCCATCTATCTTTTTCAGGATGCATCTTTAAGCGAATGGTCACTCTTTGATATCGGCCTGTTCGCCCAAAGCCTGATGCTTGCTGCACACGCCAAAGGTCTCGCCACAGTGCCCCAGGCATTCGCCACAGATTACGCAAAGGAGGTTAAAGAGTGCCTTGGTATCCCTGCCTCTAAACGCCTAATCCTTGGACTTTCCATCGGCTATCCGGACAAGGATTCTCCCTTAAATGCCTACCGCACAGAACGGGTTGAAGCTGGCACTATCTACCGTTACATGGAATAAATGCTGCTACTAAAAAATATATAAACAAGAATTTACAACACTTGACAGACTTCATGATGTTATCCAGATTGTGATGGGCTGGACTAACAGCCACCTCCATGAATTCACCATAGGGAAAAAACGGTACACCGAACATCCTCAGGAAAAGGAAGGTGGACTTGAGTGCGGCAAATACCGTTTTGGAAACCTGGTCAAACAGAAGAACAGAAAAATATTGTACCTCTATGATTTTGGTGACAGCTGGGTGCACGAATTAATCCTTGAAGAAAATCACTATTTGAATCCCGAAATGCACTACAAAATCACCTACCTTGATAGCGCCAGAGCATGTCCACCTGAAGATGTTGGTGTATCCCCGGTTATTTTGAGTTTTGTAGCGCGTTGGCTGATCCTGGACACAGAGACCATGAACGATTCATGGAATGGTCTGGTGGACAGTATAACAGCGAAGCATTTGATACGGAAAAGGTGAATTGGGAATTAGTAAATTTTCTGTGCTGGTCACGGGACAGGTATAGAGATTGGGGAATAATCAATGATTGAATATATGAGCAAGCTGAGTTATCCGCCCAAATCAACAGTTTGTTAATTCCGGACAGATCAAACTGAAGAAGTATATCATGGGTAATTATTCTGTTAGCTTTCCAAAACCACATAGATTGTATACTGTCCTTGACTTCCTGTTTAGATTTGTATTTTTTGTATAA
>DQVD01000195.1 GCA_015661935.1 Desulfocapsa sulfexigens
ACTTACCCCTCGACGAGGGCGCATAAATGAACCCAGGGATGTTGCTATTTATCTCTGCCGAATAATACGTAATGATGGTCTCAGGGCACTCGGTCAGGCTTTTGGTATGAGAGGCTATGGCCCAGCCGGCAATGCAGTTGAGCGGATAAAGAAAAAGATAGGAGGTGATTTGGAATTGAGTTATAGGATTGAAGAAATCCGGGGTCATTTATCCACCGGGAAGAACTTGTCAAAATGAGACTTGACCCCGATTTTTCACAGAACTCAATTTATGGATTACATGACATTAAATCGCTATTCACCGGTGACCATCAAACACTATATGATCATCATGAACGCATTTGCTAAATATCATAACAAATCCTCAGATTTGATAACCCAAGAAGAAATCCAGGAGTACCTGCTCTATATATCAGGAACGAAAATTGGCATGGGGAACCTGTAATGCTTATTTATCCGGCCTGGCATGTTTTTATAAAAATGTTCTTCATTGGGAAGAAAGAAACTTTATAAACTGCCAAATATCTTGAGATTGTCCTGATCAAAGTTGAGGGTCGCAAACAGATCTTCAAGAGTTTCTTCACGTCTGATCATTTTCACTTTGCCAGCATCTGTGAAGAGCAGTTCCTTAGGGCGAACCTTACCATTATAGTTGAAGCCCATTGCATGGCCGTGGGCACCTGTATCATGGATGATTATCAAGTCACCTTCATCGCATATCGGCAGTTCACGTTGAACAGCGAATTTGTCATTATTCTCGCACAATGAGCCTGCCACATCAACAACTCTGGTTTCTGTGTTATCTTTATCAAGTACATCAATATGATGGTATGCGTCATACATGCCGGGTCTCATGAGTGCGCTCATGCAGGCGTCCACTCCCACATAATCTCTGTAGATTTTCTTATGATTGATGACAGTTGTCACAAGTACACCGTGGGGGCCGGTAATGTATCTGCCGCTTTCCATGAAAAGTCCTGGCATGTAGCCGTTCTTTTTCTTGAAATCAACAAATAGTTGGCTGATCTCTGCGCCCATTGATTCAAGATCAAGTTCGTCTTGTTCAGGTCTGTAAGGAATGCCAAGCCCGCCACCGATATTGATGAACTCGAAGCTGATATTTAACTCTTTAGAAATATCTTCTACCAATCCAAGCAGCATCTGTGCAGTCTGCACCATGTAGGAGTAGTTCAGTTCGTTGGAGGCAAGCATGGTGTGTAGACCAAACTTTTTGGCGCCTCGCTCCATCGCCTGTCTGTAAGCGTCAGTGATTTGTTCGTGACTGACTCCGTATTTAGACTCAACCGGTGTGCCAATGATATCATTACCTGCTCGGCGTTCACCAGGATTGTACCTGAAACAGATAGTCTCAGGCATCTCCGGTACTTTGCCAATGAGACTGATATCGTCAAGATTGAGTATGCAGCCACCATCTGCGGCAGCAGCATCAAATTCTTCTGGACCGGTGTTATTGGAGGTGAACATAATATCATCTCCAGTGGCACCAATCTGTCGGCTCAGGTCAAGTTCTGCAATGGAGCTGCAGTCAAAACCAAAATCCATTTTCTGCATTACTTTCAGGATGGATGGATTGGGCAATGCCTTGACTGCATAATATTCTCTGAATACTTCAACACCTTTGAATGCCTCTTTCAGTCGTTTTCCTGTATCGAGAATTCCCTGTTCATCATAGAGGTGAAAAGGGGTTTGGTAATGATTTGAAATTTTTCGAATGTGAGGAAAAATACGCTCTTTAAAGTCAGCTGAAACAGGCATGGCTCTACTCTTTTTAGTCTATGGTTATGCGGCTCGTCTCCTTAATAGTCGAGAGCACTGTGATTGTCCGGGTACTGAGTACCTCATCAATGGTGGTGATTTTTTTCTGTAACATTTCACCAAGGGTTTCTGTATCCGTGGTACGTACTTTTAATAAAAAGCCATCATTTCCAGCTGTGTAATGCACTTCAAGAATATCGGCGATAGCTGCAAGCTTTTCGCCTAAGTCTGGAATGTGGGCATCTGGTTGTGGCATGATTTCGATAAAAGCAACCTGCTTCCTGGAGAATCTTTCTGGGTTGAGACGAACTTCGTAACCGTCAATTATGCCCTGATTTTCCATTTTTCTGATTCTTTCAAGAACAGCAGAAGGAGCAAGTCCAACCTGGCGCGAGACTTCCGCATTAGGAATTCGTGCCTTTTCTTGAAGAATCTTTAGGATTTTCATGTTTTTTTTATCTATCATTCTAGTCATCCTTGATTTCAGAAGAATGTAATTCTGTTTAAGTCCAGTGTCAATAGCTTTTGTTCTCGTTTTATCTCTGGTTGCTGAATTATAATGTGTTCAGTTCCTGATTTTCAAATATTAATGGTGGTTATTTCCTGAAGGAGCAATAAACACACTCTGGATAGTAAAGTTTCAAGTAAAAATTCAGTATTTTCCAAACAAAAATGGGGTCAAGTCTTGAATTGTGAGCTTTTCGTAAATCTTATATTTCAAGGCTTGACCCCGTCTTCAGGACAGAACATATCAAAATGAGACTTGACCACGATTTCTGACCCCGATTTCTCCGAATTACAAATACGACTATTAAAGAAAAGAGAAACAAACCTAAAGTTTCTTCCGCCGTAAGAGTTGAAAGGGATGAAGAAAAATCATAGTACAACCAACCTAAAATTGTTGTTA
>DQVD01000396.1 GCA_015661935.1 Desulfocapsa sulfexigens
GTTTAACGATCTGAAGGAGCTTGAACCTGTGACTGTGGGCATTCTTGAAGGTGCTGTGGCCACTGACGAGAACGAAAAACTGGCTCATGAAATGCGGGAAAAGGCGGATATTCTTGTTGCCTTGGGAACCTGTAGCTGCTTTGGCGGCATTGGTGGACTGCGTAATCTCGAACCGGTAGCCATGGTGCTGGACAATGTTTACGACCAAAAAATACCTGACGACTCTGATCTTCCGACATTACTGCCCAAGGTCAGGTCTTTGGAATCTGTGGTGAAGGTGGATGTCACAGTACGTGGTTGTCCTCCGAAGGCTGAAGATATCCTCTTTACCTTAAATGCGATTATATCTGGAGAATCTCTCAAAGAACATTCCAGAAATCTCTGTAACGAATGCCCGCGCAGCAAAGAATCGATAATGATTTCCCAAAAAGCCTTTCTCACCGAAGGAGTGAGATCCGTTATGGAGCTTGAAACAATTGATTCGGAGCGCTGCTTTTTGGAACAGGG
The DNA here is from genome assembly GCA_015661935.1 of Desulfocapsa sulfexigens. Taxonomy (GTDB): domain Bacteria; phylum Desulfobacterota; class Desulfobulbia; order Desulfobulbales; family Desulfocapsaceae; genus Desulfocapsa; species Desulfocapsa sulfexigens_A. The sequence goes on from DQVD01000396.1 coordinate 508, forward strand.
TATTCTCTGTGCCGGACTGGTAACGGTTGAAGGCTGTGGCGCAAGATGTACCACAAACAATATGCCGTGCCGAGGCTGTTACGGTCCTGCGTCCGGTGTCCATGGCCAGGGCAATAAATTTGTGAACGCTGTTTCCTGCCTGCTGCCAGCTGGAGGCATCATGTTCCAGGAAGATATTGTCGGCACCGGCTACCGTTTTAGTCTGGCTGCGGATACTCATTTTAATAACAGGGAAGAGTAATGCAGAAGATAGTAATAGAACCAATTAGCAGAATAGAAGGTGAAGGGAAAGTTACGGTTTTTGTCGGCGCCGATGGCGAAGTCGTCAAGGCACGATTCCAGATGATGGAATTCAGAGCTTTTGAGGAATTTGTCAAAGGCAGGATGATCTGGGAGATGCCCCTTGTCACCAATAAGATATGTGGGATTTGCCCGATACCACAACACCTTGCTGCCGTAAAAGCTGTGGAGGCTGCTCTTGGAGTGAAAGAAATTCCGGATGTTGCCCTGTTGCTTCGCAAACTGCTCCTTGCCGGAGGAGCTATACAAGACCATGCCTTGCACTTTCTCTATCTTGCTTTTCCTGATTTTGTTTTCGGATCAGATACTCCTCCGGAAAAGCGCTCGATAACAGGATTACTCGAAAAACATCCCCAGCTCGTCAAAAAGGCCATTTTTTTGAGAAAATGCGGGGTGCGCATGGCAGAAATGATCGGTGGGGATTCCATTTATCCGGTTACCGCCATACCCGGCGGCATGACAATGCCATTCAACATGGAGAATATCCATGAAATAACAGATATTTACAAGAAAGGACTTGGTGTCGCTCAGGAATGTGCGGAACTGGCTTTGAAGGTAGTCAATTCAAAGGTAAAAAAGAGATTTCCCCAAAACAGTCCCCCCACCAAATTCATGACGCTTATATCAAAAAACAATGGTCTCGCTCATTATCAGGGAGATGTCAGGGTTATTGATGAAAAGGGAAATGCCCTGGAGACCTTTCGTTCCTCTGACTACGCATCGTTTATTGAGGAAGATGTGGAACGTGACAGTTGGGGGAAAGTCCCATTTCTGCGTAAGTATGGCCGCCATGAAGGAGTCTATCGGGTGGGTCCTCTGGCACGGCTCAATGCAATTGAGCAAATTGAGACACCAAAGGCGGGTAAGTGGCTGAAGCAGTTTAACGCGCTAGGGGATGGACGACTTGTCCGGGATATTATTTATTACCATCTGGCTAGAACCATTGAGCTGGTGTACGAGTTTGAGCAATCTCTGCAAATGCTGGAGGATACAGGCTTGACTGACAGAGAAACTAGAATTCCGGTCTCCAGACAGGCTGGTGAAGGCGTCGGTATTGTAGAAGCACCACGCGGAACGCTTATACACCACTACAAATGCGGTTCACGAGGTGAGGTCACCCACGCCAACTTCATTGTACCTACAACCCACAATAACGCAGCATTACAGGAGGCTGTTACTGCTGCGGCCAAACAAGTCATAAACAACGGCACTATTAATGAAGCAGGACGACAGCAGATTGAAATGGCTGTAAGGGCCTATGATCCCTGTCTGAGCTGTGCCACCCATAGCTGGAACGCTTCTCACAGGCTTCCTATTGAAATAATCAGGGAGGAACAATGAGTAATAACGCCACCGAATTTCGTGCTGATGCGCTGCAAGCCTTTAATCAAGTGGTTGAGCCATATTTACGAAAAAAAATGGGACATGAGATTGCTGCCCTGCTCATTGATAGGACCCTGGAACTATCGTTGGCAGAGAGCACCTCTACAAAAGATGCCTTCATCCTGCTCTGTAGCAGGCTTCTTGAAATTCGCCTTGGAAAACGTGATATTCCATTCGTTGCTCTGGTGTTGGACAGGGAAGAACTGTCCTCTCTTCAAGATGATTTTATCCGCGATTACGACTCCCGATGTGGGCAAAACCAGAATCACCTGACCATTGATACAGTTTTTGACGTCCTTCTGGCGCCGGATCTTGTTGATGTCCTGGGAGAAGAACTTGTCACTTATCTGAAAAAGCTCTATATCGACAAAATAGAAACATTGGTTGGTGTCGCAGATCACCAACGATTTACAATAGCAATGGAAAATCTTTCAGAGACCATGCCTCTGTTGCAGGAAGTAGAATACGTGGAGCGAATCAGAGGGATATCAGAAATTCTCCAAAAACAGCAGACCGACTCTGCGGAAAATCCAGATGCAGTCTTTTCCTCCATTACTATGCAGGATGGTATTGAGCAGATTGTCATTCCTGATCTTGCAGAAATTCTTGGCAAAGGGCCCATTCTTGACGCATTGGTGGAAGAAGCAGAAAAACAGTGTTCAGGGATCTTTTCCGATGAGCTTGCCAGGTTCTCTAAATTTGTCAAAATCTTGAACAAATCTGACGTAATACTCAATATGTTCGGTGATCACTGGACTAATGACAAGGAACGGGAATGGATCAAAGAGTTCAGTGAATTGCTCATTTGATTAGTTACCGAATACCTTCTGCCTGCAGGGCGTCATGTTCCACCCATGCACAGGTTGCCGACTATGGTTGGATGATGCTGTATTCGTGCATTGATCCAAGTACCTTTTTATCAATCTCTTATCAGGGAAGATTGTCCGAAGGTTCCGTTTGTTCACTGGAATCCGCATAAATGCGGACTCGTCCTCACTGGCAAAATCAAAC
>DQVD01000318.1 GCA_015661935.1 Desulfocapsa sulfexigens
CGGTTTTCATCCTGGTCGCAAAGGAATGGCGAGGGGTGAAGGTATGTAAGGTGGTCAGGTACCAGCTGTTAATTAGTGCCTTACAGAACAATTTCTTGTTTTTTTCAAAGAAATTTTCTGATAAGTTCACTTATCCAGTGAACTGCCTTTCTTCCTGAACAGGGTTAGTAGTATGTTACTAATTTTCCATTTTTTTTAATTATTTAACGTGAAAAGATTGAATAACCTCTTAAGTTTGATATACTGTGAAACGAAGATCATGGCTATTAGTGGTATAATGTTCTGGTAATATTATATTTTTGCTTGTTTAGTGAAGTGCCCAGGATGTCGGGAGGGATGTGATGGCAGGTGATGGAAAAATGAAAGAAGATGGTGCAGATCACGCGGATGAGAGTGTGCTTGATCTTACCGGTATCTTTGAATCGGGGGAACAGGTTCGTTCTGTAGGTCTTCCCGATGGCGTGGATGACGACAGACGTAATCCCCGGATTGGAGATCGACGGAAGGGTTTTTTCACTGATCGAAGGACTGGCCAGCGTCGGCTCGCCAGAAGTACTAAACGTGGTGTCGGGCATTCTGTTGATCCAATGTCTATTTATCTGCGTGAGATGGGTACACTGACTCTGCTCACCCACGAGGAAGAATTGGAGCTTGCCAGGATGATGGAGGAGGGGCTGTTGCAAGTTCAAAGCGCTGTGCTGGCAACCCCTCTTGCAATTGAAGCTCTTCAGGAAATTGCCGCTGAGCTTCGTGCTGATTCCGTTAAGATTTTTAATATTGTGCGGGGGATACAGGATACCCAGACAGCACTCGTTGAAAAGGAAAAAAAGAGGTTTCTCGACAGGATTGATGCGGCAATGGAGCTTGAGGAAAAACGCCTTGCTCTTCATCGGGAATTTATAGACTGTCACGATAATCCTAAAAAGAGTGAAGAAATTAGTAAACAGATGATGCGTCTTGGTTCTGATATTGCGAAATTATTCAGTGACCGTGTCATTTGTACCCGTTGTGTTAATGGAGTTGCCTCAAATTTGAAAGATCTGGCGAAACGTTTCAGACGGATACGGGTTGAAGTGCTGAAAGCACAAAAACTCGCAGCGGCAGAAGGTGGTCAGACGGAGATGAGCTCCAGGGAGCTGGACTTCCATATCGGTATGCAGATGAAGGAAGGATTGGGATTTGGCTACCGGGCGCTTAATACTGCTATTTACGAGATGGAAACCGGACGTGATATTTATAAGGAGGCCAAGGAATCACTGGTTCGGGCAAACCTTCGTCTGGTTATTTCCGTATCCAAAAAGTTTGTTAACCGAGGGCTGCAGTTTCCGGATCTTATTCAGGAAGGCAATATTGGTTTGATGAAAGCTGTAGAGAAGTTCGATTACCACCGTGGGTATAAATTCAGTACCTACGCGACCTGGTGGATTCGTCAATCTATCACTCGTGGTATTGCAGACCAGGGGCGTACTATTCGTCTTCCTGTTCATATGATTGAAACCATCAATCGGCTGCTTCGGGTGTCTAAAGATTTTTACCGTGAAGAAAATCGTGAGCCGAGTCCTGAAGAGATGGCGGAACAGCTTGGGACTGATGTTAACAAGGTTAAAGCAGCCCTTAAAACTGCGAAAGATGCCATATCACTTGATACCCCGGTTGGTGATGATGAAGAAACATTCCTGGGCGATTTTATCGAGGACTGTTCAAGTTTAGGCCCCCATGATACTTCAATGATGGAGAGTTTGAAGGAATGTCTTTGTAAGGTGATGTCTTCTCTTTCACCCCGCGAAGCAAAGGTAGTGCGCATGCGTTACGGTATTGACGTTGGATGTGACCATACGCTTGAAGAGGTCGGAAAATGTTTTGCAGTGACTCGAGAACGTATTCGTCAGATTGAAGTTGAGGCCATTAAGAAGTTGCAACATCCTTCTCGAGTAGATGAATTACGTGTATTTATGACCGACTGATTTGTGTCTGTTTGCAATTTCTTTCCCGGACTTCTGTCCGGGATTTTTGTTTGGTGTATAGAAAAGATATGTCAGGATCTTCTGTAATTGATTGGATGGCTTTAAGCTTTGTTCCCGGACTTGGGAGTAAAGGAATACGTCAATTGGTGGCTCGCTACGGGAGTCCGAAAGAGCTTTTTTTCGCCTGTGCAAATGGGCAGAGGAAAAATACTTCCATTCGAAAAAATGCACTTGCCGGGTTATCGAATCCTGCACTTTTTCGTGAGAAGGCAAAATCTCAACTAAAAAGAATAGAGCTTGGCGGGGCCGAAGTGATCTGCCCTGATGACACAAAATACCCTGAGTCTCTTAATGAAATTGCAGATCCTCCTGCTGTTTTGTATGTGCAGGGGCGCGTTGAATTGCTTGATTCTCTGTGCCTGGCCATGGTGGGTTCTCGAGCGGCAACTGCCTACGGGAAACGATGCAGTTTTACACTGGCCCGTGATCTGGCTGCTTCAGGAGTTACTGTGGTTTCCGGTTTGGCCTCAGGTATTGATAGTGAAGCTCATGCCGGGGCATTGTCTGTTCAGGGGGCAACTATCGGGGTTCTTGGCTGTGGCCTTGATGTGGTGTATCCAAGACATAACAGTAAATTGTATGATAGGATCCGTAAGGATGGACTTCTTGTTACCGAGTACCCACTGGGAACAAAACCCGATGGCTTTCGGTTTCCGGCAAGAAATCGGATCATCTCAGGCTTGAGCCGTGGAGTTGTGGTGGTGGAGGCTGCAAGGAAATCCGGTTCTCTTATCACTGCAGAAATGGCGCTTGATGAAGGTCGCGATGTTTTTGCAGTGCCGGGACAAATTGACTCTTTAAAGAGTGATGGAACTCATTGGTTATTGCAACAGGGAGCTAAACTGGTACAATCAGCCGAGGATATTCGCGTTGAGATTGACGCTGGCCGGCGTGGAGAGACTTTTGAAGGAAATTCTGAAGAAAAGGCTGTGCAGCTTGCACTTGATCCGGCGGCAAGTAAGTTGTTTGACGGGATTGATGTGTATCCATGTTCCCGCAATGAGTTGATTGTGAACTCTGGTCTTGGATCCGCCAAGGTAACAGAATTAGTATTGCTTCTTGAACTGGAAGGTCTGGTCGAAATTTTGCCAGGTGACGAGATAAGACGTATTGTCTAAGTGAACATTGAAATATTGAGGTAATTAAAATGCTTGAAATCCAATTCGCTCCATCAATTCTCTCTGCCGATTTTACTCGACTTGGTGAGGAAATCGCAGCTGTTGATCATGCTGGTGCTGAAGTCATTCATATTGATGTTATGGATGGGCATTTTGTGCCCAATATTACCATTGGCCCGCTTGTTGTGAAGGCGGCTCGTAAAGCCACCAACAAGATTCTGGATGTTCACTTAATGATCAGTGACGCCGACAGGTATATTGACTCTTTTGCGGCGGCAGGAGCCGATTGGATAACCGTTCATGTTGAGGCCTGCACCCACCTGCATCGGACAGTCAGCCGAATAAAAGAACTTGGAAAAAAGGCGGGTGCTGTTTTAAATCCTGCAACACCGCTGTCGAGTCTTGATTACATTCTGGAAGATCTGGATCTTGTTATGCTTATGAGTGTGAACCCCGGTTTTGGCGGCCAGTCGTTTATTGAATCAACACTTAGCAAAACAGACAGTCTTAAGAAAAGGATTGACCAGCTTGGTTTAAACGTCGGTATTGAGATCGATGGTGGAATAAGTCCAAAAACGATTGGTCGTGTGGCAGAAGCCGGAGCCAACATATTTGTGGCGGGATCTGCGATCTATGGCTGCGACGAGTACGCGCAGGTGATTGCTGAGATGCGAAAGCTTGCGGAGGCAGGTAAGGCCAAAAGAGGCTGAGGAACCCTATGGCAAGAGAGTGGAAATCCATATATGATTGCAGGGCTTTTTCGACACTGAAGCATTTGTCGGAGGAACCATTTGATCTGAGTGCAGAAAAGGCACTGACGCCTGAGCGCCTGGAGGATTTTTTGTGTAAAGGGAGTGAATTTGATTTACTCTATGGATGTCAGCGAGTTACATCAGAAGTGTTGGGTGCGTTACAATCACTTGTTGATGAGTGCGATCTGCTTGGGCAGTTTGCCAGAATGCGTGCAGGTGATGTTATGAATCGTCTGCAGCATTTTCCATCTGAAGATCGTCAGGTTCTTCATACC